>CAYQRA010000401.1:0-6580 GCA_964419315.1 uncultured Saprospiraceae bacterium
TAGGCATATTTAAAAATTTTATGATTAAATTAAACTATCTTCTTCATGGTAATTTTGTAGTCAATGGCAGCCGGTGCGGTATAATCGGTCAATTCATCTTTAAAGATTCGGATGATTCCGATGGTTTTGCTGGTGGCTATTTGGGTATTGACTTGTAAAATATAATCGGCTAATTTTCCATTCAAGGAATTTCGCTCGGTAAACAAATAAGCGCCATCTTCCAATTCTACAGCAGCTTTTGTGGTGCTTCCTGCGAAAGAAAAATCATTGGCATAGCCGCCACCTTGTGTAATTTCGTCGATAAAAAGTCTGGCAGTATCTGTATTGTTTTTTTGCCAAACAAATTTATTGGGATAGAAAGTGGCGAGGTCCTCTAGTCCTGTTTCTCCTGTGGTAGACAATTCTACTTGCGGACTAATTACATTATTGACGAGGTTGTCGAAATACAATTTTGCGGTTTGCTGGCCGGGTAATTCAAAGGACGCTACTTGATCAAAGGGTTTCATTTTATGCAAAACACTATTGGGTTTTATGCCAATAGAAAAAGTAAAAGCTGCTTTAGCTCTCAGCTTCCTTAGCGGTTCTTTCACTCCCGGATTGCGTTCTATTTTTTCTATAATGACGACTCCACCGTTTGTTCTGGGTTTGTAGATCCAATTCAATTGCTTTAGCAATTGTGCGCATTCCAGCGTCGGTTGAATCACAAAATCATCTTTGCTAATTCCGGCAGGATAAGCATCGTGGGTGATGGATATTTTAAATAATTTTTCGTAGTGATAAGCCATTTTACAAACTATTTTCTCTGCGATCAATGGAGGTAATTACGGAGGCTTCCTCTCCTTCATTTCCGAAGATGGTCACTAATCTAACCTTGTACATTACCGAGGGATAATACTTGCCCCCTAGAATTCCCCAAAGGTGATTGAGTTGTTCGAAAGTCATCGAGTAATAATCAAAAATGAGTTTTTCGATGAGCGGAGCATTATTGAAGTTGGGAATATCTGTGCCAGTAAAAACCATCTTTTTTTGAAAGCACAAGATTAGTTCTGACAAATCTTTGAGGGCTTCGTCATAAGAGTTATTGACGGCGCTAAAGAGTACGTATAGATTGAGGGAGATAGCTGGGTTATGGTAGCGAATATCCGTTTCACTAATGGCGGTATAGGTTTTGGCATTTCTCAAAACCGCATCTTGTTCGACATTGACGACTGACATCATAATGCGACCTTCTTGATCGCCTAAGTTTGTACCAAATTCGTATTGGGCAATATTTTCTAGGATAACCTTTGGGGGGCTATTGGGGTCTGCCAACTCGGCATTGATATAAGTTTTGATTTCGTCTAATGCTTTTTGAATGACCACGGAGTTAGATTATTTTGGTTATACAGGGTGTTGGTTGTGCTGGAACAAAAAATTGTTTTCATCTTCGCAGCTTCAACATTTCATTTCAGAGGGCTTGGAAAATTTGGTTAAACTCTCCTTCCTCTATTAGTTCGTGAATAATGGTCATTATATTTTCCTTAGAACAACTTTCTACGAGCACCATATTATTGGCTTGAAAGTATTTGCCGGAAAGGTATTCTCCTGTTTTTTGATGATGCAATTTTAATTGCTCAATGCTTTTATAGGAAAAAAAAGAGGCAATGAATTTTTTTTGATTGCTTAATTCGACAATAACATCTGTGTAATCATAAATCGTATCAATGGAATTGACTGCTTGTTTATCAATTGACAAATGAAGTCTTTGGATTTTCACAAGGGGTTAATTGAAACATTTATCGAATTAGAATTTATGGTCAAAATGATTCGACAGAAACCGATTAAAGGAAGGTTTGCAAAACAAGTGCTTTTATTCCGTCCCTTAAGCGTTCTGAACAATCTCAAGTTCTATATTCTGTTTCCAATAGTCAAGCATCATTCTACTAAAGGGCTTGGTTTGGAAACTAACGGGTAATAATGCAAACTAACGCCCAATCATCTGTTTGATAAAATTGCTTTTTCGACGTTTCGAAACGGGGACCATCGAATCATCTGCCATTTTCAGGGTGCCCTCTTTGTAGTATTTTTTGATATGAGCAGGGTTGATTAAATGAGATTTATGGGTAGAAAAGAATCGGTGTTTTTCCAATTGTTTGACAAAGACTCCGATATGATGGGAACTGAGAATATCGGATTTATTTTTGGTGACAATGCGCGTACAGCGTTGAAATCCTTCGCAACGAATGATATCTTGTACTGGAATAAAATCATAGCCATCCATTGTTGGAATTGGAAACAAGTCATTGAGTGGAGGCTGCTCTCTCAAGTCATTTAAAAGCAATTCGTTTTCCAGGATTTTCTTTTTGGTTTTGATTTTATATTCTGCAATATTAATAGCACTACTTAGCTCAGTGGTCTCTATGGGTTTGAGGACAAAGCCACTGACTTGATACTTGACGGCGTCAAGTGCCAGCTTATCCGAATGTGCTAATAAAATCGTTTCAAAATTAAAACGGGATAGGCGATCGAGCATTTGAAAACAATTGGACTTTGGCATTTCCGTTTCGAGAAACAAAAGATCCGGAGCTGATTTTTCGATCATCGCAAAGGTTTCTTGGCAAGACTTGGCTTGCCCGCAAAGGGTAATTTGGGGATGAACGTCACCAATACTTCTTTCAATGGCATGAAAGGTCTGGGCTTCTTGACCAACTATGATTGCATTAATCATTGGGGGTAAATATTTTTTGGTCAGTGGTTAAATAAATAAAACTGGAACTTGTTGCTTTAGACTGATTTCGAAAATCTGCCTGCGGTAGGTCCGTTCAACAAGTTATTTATTGGTAGGTTTCTCTTAGAAGTTGAAAAGGAAAAAAATTCCTTTTCTAAAAACAATTATACATTTAAATAAATATTATTTATCTCAATTCTTTTTTGATAGCTCAACGAATAAGCCAAAATCATTTCTCTCCAAAGTATTTGTGATTAGCATCTTTTGCGATGCAAAAAAATCTATTTTTCAATAGTTCAAAAATTCCGTTTTAGAAAATCCAAAAAAGCTAAAAACCTATTTCTTGCCACTTATTAAAAAATAAGTCCAGCAAAAAACGCTATGTTATCTAAGCATTTCCTGATTATTCAAAAGCAATTTCTAGGTTTATTTTTTTTAGGCGATTTACTTCTCACTTTAACAAAACATAGCAATTAAAGGCTTTTACTCGACAAAACGAATAAAAGAAATTCCTCAGAGAGATACGCTGAGCCAAGCTCAACGAAGTCTATTCATTGAGCCAAAATAATTTCGGTGGTCAGTAAGAATTATTATCGAGCTTTGGTTAAAGCTCAAATTTTGAGAATAACAACAAAATACACTACAGGGCGACTATCTATTTTTAAGTCAAGGTCATCTTCGATAAGAACGATAATTTTTAAAGATTTAGTCTTAGATTTATAAAAAACTAAAACAAGAATACCCTTTCAAAAAACACTTTATCGTTACATATAAACTTTTAATTATTTATAAAGTTATAAATTCTCCTCCTATTTAACAAACTGTTTTTAATATTTTATTTTCAAGCATTGGTTTCAGGAATAATTGTTATTCAAAAAAGAGAAGCTTTTCTCTACCAATTAATTATTCTCGAAATACAAAAACGACTATTATTAGAAGTTGATTGGTCGCCTTCGGTTTGACTAGAAAAAACAGGAAGCAATATTTTTTTACTAAAATATGATTACTTTAGTATAACTTCTCTTTAAGTCTTACTTACCTCCGTAAAAAACGTTCAATGGACTACCAAACCTTTCCACCGCCTCCAGATTTAGCAGCATTGATCAGTTGCTATTGGACACTAGAAGTTCCTGCGGAAAAGGATGCGCAAAGACAACGAATTATACCTGATGGTTGTATCGAAATGGCTTTTATCCTTGGCGATGATATCAAACGATATACGGAGAACGATAAATTCCTACTACAACCTAGAGCAATGGTATTGGGACAAACCATTGAGCCTTTCTTTATCGAACCAACAGGATATGTCAATACCTTTGCCGTTCGTTTTTATCCTTATGGCTTTGCCAATTTCGTAAACATACCCATTAAAAATTTAGCGAATAAAGAAACGCCCATAGCAGTATTGTTTGGAGAAAAGCTTGCCCATGAACTGGAACAAAAAATAATTCAGGCTAGCAATAGCAAACAACGAATAAACATCATCGATACTTTTCTTAGAAAGCAATTAAATAACCAAACAACGATTGACCACATCGTAAAAAGAACAATTGATGCTCTTTTAGCCACAAAAGGAAATGCACCAATCAACACAATCCTTAAAGAGGATTTATCTAAGAGAAGACAACTTGAAAGAAATTTTGTCAAACAAATTGGGATCAGTCCTAAACAATTGGGCAAAGTCATTCGACTACAAAGTGCTCTAAAGTTATTACTCCACAAAAAGAATGGAAATCTGACCAGCATTGCTTATCAAAGTGAATATTACGACCAAGCTCATTTCATTAAAGACTTTAAGGAATTTACGGGAATTAATCCGAGGGACTTCTTAGGAAATGAAAACATGACGCTTTCCTCTCTTTTTTATAAGTAAAAGAACCATGTCGCATTTTTACAATTTAATCTTTCTGCAGTAGTTTAGATTTGTGTCTTTAATTAAAATAGAAAAATGAAAAGCACAATATTCCAACTAAGTTTAATCTTCCTATTTGCTTTTGCGGCTTGCAATAGTAAAAACAAATCTACTCCAGAAATATCAAATAATAATCCTATGGAAAAAACTACAGAACTAAAAAGTCCTATTGCTATCTTTGAAATTCCAGCAACAGACATTTCGCGAGCAATCAATTTCTATCAATCTATCTTGGCTATTGAAATTCAGGCAATGGATATAGAAGGTATGCAAATGGGATTATTTCCGTTCGAAGATCAACTAGTTTTTGGAACGATCATCAAAGGCGAAGGCTATACTCCTTCTGCTGATGGGGTGACCATTTATCTCAATGGTGGAGAGGATCTTCAAATCAGTTTAGACAAAGTAGAAAGCAATGGTGGAAAGATCATTATCGCTAAAACACCTCACGCTGATGAAAGCGGCTACTTTGCAATATTTATTGATTCCGAAGGAAACAAAATTGGTTTGCACTCTCCCCATTAAGCAACACCAAAAAGCTCCTTAGAAATACCATTTCAAAGCCACTCCCCCAAAATAATTTCTCGGCAAACCGGGATAATAATAACGCGGAGCATTGCCTCCAAAACTTCCTGCATTGATGAGGATCATAGAAGCGTATTTTTCATTTAAAAGATTTCGAATTCCACTAAAATATCTAATTCGAATTGATTTTTAATTTTTTCCGAAATCCTATTTTGCTATGCAAGACTTGATAAGCATCTGAATAAACAGCGTTATCATCTCTCATGGGAAAGGCATCAATAAATTGAAAGTTCAAATTACCATAAAGTCCAATCTTGTTTGAATAATCCAAACCAAGACTTAATTGATGCGGTGCCGTACCCCTTAGTTAATTCCCTGCACACTACAGTATGCCAGTTTGATTCCGTTTTCATCGAGCACAATACCCTTTAGTATTTCCTGAGCGAACAGCATTTCCCCAACAAAAATCAACAAAACAATTCCTACAAACCTACACTTCATAGCTCTTTCCTTTTGATTGGTTTTAAGAATCAGAAAGGTAAGGAATCCAAAATGATTTTTATCTACACGAAGTATTGAAGAGGTACTGCATTATAATCTTGGACACTATAGTCTCCAGATCAGATCATTTCCAACTATTTAAAAACGATAGCCGGACTGGTGGCTTCATATTTTTCTCCCGTCGATAATTCCATCGTTATTTTCACTTGAAATGGAGTATCGGAATCTGGCGCTTTTTTCAACTTCAATAATACATCTTCCCTTTCTAAGTTTTCTCCGGTTTGATTGCTAAGGTACTCCTCCAAAGTCGATGCATCCCAACCGGGTTCATAGGCACTTCCAAAATAATCCAATAAATCATGGATTTCAGATCCTGCTAAATGATCCGTATCAAAATCATTAATGGTAATAATCGACAAGGTGGTTAATTTTTCCGCTTTCGAACCTTTTTCCCTTTAGGAAGGCAAGAACAAGCATTCGCAGTACTCATCAGTGAAAAAGACCAATTTTGTCGAGTTTGAAGGTTCACATGATAATCCACCAAATAATCCACAAGCATTCCATCAAAGTCTGCAAAATCTATAGAATCTGTGCTTACAAAAGTGTAAAAATCAAAATCCTCCATGAAACGAAAATCCAATCCATTTACATCAAAGTAAGTACTTTCTGGACAATCACAATCAATGTGATCCTTACAACTGGGAAAAACAAAGCCAATAAAAAAAAGAAGCGTGAGAGCGAGTGTTTTAAAATTTTTCACAGTTTGATATTTTAGGTTAACGAATTTGTCCTGTACCTAGTGAAGTTGGTTTAAAAAGAGGAATAAGAGATTCTCTTTTATTTAAAAACGACCGCCTCGCTGGTGGCTTCATATTTTTCTCCTGTCGATAATTCCATTATTATTTTCGCTTGAAAGGGAGTATCGGAGTCTGGGG
>CAYQRA010000402.1:0-6556 GCA_964419315.1 uncultured Saprospiraceae bacterium
ACGGACTTTACTTGACTTAGAAAGGACTTGATCTCCTCTAAAATCAGTTGGGTATTTCCCACCCAAAACAAATGGTCATCACCAGCAAGTTCCACAAATTTGGCGCCCTCAATGCGCTCCGCAATAAATCGACCTTCTTCGATTTTTACATCAATGTCGTCTGTGCGTTGTAGGATCAAGGTGGGTACTTTGATCGAAGGTAAAATATTGATGATGTCTACTTCCGTATTCATTTTGGTGAGCACCAAGGCAGCGCTGGGACTTGCTCCTGAGCGAAAATAATTAGCCAGCCATTCCATAAAAACTTGGTCATTTGCTTTTGAAGGGGCGAGTGATTCCAGGTTCATTTTCCCCGTTCCCCAATCATTCACAATCATATCATAAACCACTTGTCGTTCTTGAGCAGTAGGTGCCCAAGGATAATCTGGGCTATAAGAGCGCTTGGCAAAAATACCAAAGCTAAGTAAGGAAATCGTTCGGTCGGGATAGGTCGCTGCAAATAGGGCGGAGACCGATCCTCCTTCCGAATGCCCAAATAGGGCAGCCCTTTGAGAACCCACGGCATCCATCACTGCTCGGATATCATCCATTCGTTCTTCTAGTGTAGAGAGTTCCACCACTCGATCAGAAAGACCTGTTCCTCGTTTGTCAAATAGGATCACTCGGGCCATTTTACCTAAGGCCAATAAAAAATCGACTAATTCTGGGCAGCCCCACATCCAATCGATATTAGAAATCCATCCGGGGATGTAAACGAGGTCGATGGGGCCAGAGCCAAAAACTTGGTAGGCAATATTGATGCTGCCGCTTTTGGTATATTGAGTCAAAGGTTTGTTAGACATAAAAGATGGAAGCTTTAGACGAGTTTACTAAGATCGGAATTTTATGGAGTAGGGACAAGCAATTATTATCATTTTTGCATGATCCGGTGTAAAAGCAATAGGTGTTGAATGTTAGATGTGTAATAATTGTTATAATGTTGAGTTTTCTGTCATTAGTAGAGCAAGTGAGCGGTAAAATTGTATTGGTGGTTTTCTCCTAGTATTTAGTTTTTTAGATAAAAATAAAGAAATCGACGTAGGAGATGAGCTTCGCTGAAGCTACATTTCTTGTGAGTAATTTCTATACCAATCAAGAGGAATTGGTGTCAAGGAGCAAGCTTTGCCGGGAGGCAGGGGAGCAGGTAGCGTGGGAGGAAAAGACGATTTTTTAACCATACTAAATTCTTTGAAATGAAGTCTATTGTTTATTGAACAATTGTTCTTTGTGTTCGAGGTTTTATGAACGGCCGCTAAATGTTGGATATTTGAAAGGTGCTATAAAATATTTTCTTAAAAAGGCAGTTTGTCAAAAATAATACATTTTGCAAGGTAGGTTTGGTGCCAGCTAATTTTGGATTTATTATAGAAATCTTGATCCGTCTTTTGCAATCAACTCTAGACTCTAGGATTAATTTTTAGAGGAAGGGCAACATTTATATTTTAGAATAGGGCCATTAAAGAAATGATTACACACAGACTCAAGGAGGGCATTTTTGCTATGGAAAGAAAGATCGTAAAATAGTTTATTTGAAAAAATTGCCAAAGGTAACTTCAATACCTTTGGCAATAAAAATTTGTTTTTTACTTAGATGCTCTAAGCACAATCTACCATTCTTGTGTTGGTGGGGTAATGGTATTCCCACCTTTAATTTTAGATAGATTTTGATTTTTGATGGAGTGCTTGCTCAAGGCGTCGAATGATTTTTTGATGTTTACTTTTTTCATTTTAAAAATGTTTTAGTTAACAATAATAGAAAATAAACGATTTTCATTAGAACTTGTTGGCAAATAGATGTTTTTTATTTAGTAAATGACCAGCTCGCGCTAAAATTCCATCTCCTCGCTATCTACCATATCGACATAGCGCTTCATCTTTTTAAGGATCACTTTAAAGTGATGGATCTCTTCCCGACTTACAAAAGTGATCGCCATTCCTTCAGATTCTGCTCGCCCGGTCCGCCCCACACGATGTACAAAATCTTTTGGCGATCGAGGCAATTCATAATTGATTACAAAAGGAAGTTCCTGAATATCAATTCCTCGCGCAATCAAATCGGTAGCCACCAAAACTTGCAGGTCTCCCGATTTGAATTGGTTCAAAGCTTTCAATCGAGCAGATTGACTTTTCTTCCCGTGAATGGCTAAGGCCGGAATGCCATTTTTACTCAATTTTCCAGCGACCTTATCCGCCTTAAATCCAGAGGAAGTAAAGACCAAAACTTGTCTCATTTCTTGGGTACGGATCAAATGCCGAAGCAGCGGGCCTTTGCGATTATCGCTCACAAAGAAACCCGATAAATTAATCAATTCTACATCCTCCACTTTGTTTCCGATTTCAAGGACTACAGGATCGGAGAGTAGGACTTTGTTTAGTCCCGTCAATTGATCGCTCAAGGTGGCGGAGAACAATAAGTTTTGTCTTTTGGAGGGCAGTTGTTGGAAAATTTCTTGCATTTCCTTTCGGAAACCTAAGTTCAATAATTTATCGGCTTCATCTAAAACTAAGGTTTTTACTTTGGATAGATCCACGGCATTAGAGCGCTGTAAATCCAATAGCCGACCGGGCGTGGCGATTAAGATATCCACTCCAAAAATAGCTTTCATTTGTGGATTGATCGAGACGCCACCATAGACGGCCCTTGATTTGATGGGTTGTGGAAGCTTAAGCGAACAGGCTCGGAATACCTCGGTCACCTGAATGGCCAATTCTCGAGTAGGAACGAGTACTAAAACTTTGGGTTGCCTACTTCGTTCTCTCGTAGCCATCGCCAGTAATTGATGCAAGATGGGCAATACGAAACTAGCCGTTTTTCCCGATCCCGTTTTGGCAATGCCCAATAAATCTCGTCCTTTCAAGATTACGGGAATAGCTTGCGTTTGAATCGGAGTAGGCGATTGGTATTCCAATGCAATCGTATTGGCCAGTAGGGCAGGGTGGAGTTGAAGTTTTTTAAAAGACATAGGACGGCTACTTTTGCAGTTGATATTTATTGCGTGGACAAATGGGAAGAGTCAATGGTACTGCAATAGTACAAATAAAAAATAGAAGGCTACAAGAAGTCTGTTTTTACCTAGGAAGAAATAGGGGGCAAGTGGAGAGAAGAATGGATATCTTATAGGAGGTATTTGGGTAAGGGAGGTTTTTATCCGTTTTTTTAAGGTCTTTAAATAGGGAGTCGAATAATCACTTTCGTGCCCCTGCCATTTCCAGCTTCGTCTACCAAGTCGATGATGGTCAAGTCGGCTTTATGCTTTGGAGTATCTGCCAAATCCAATCTTGCTTTTGTAATGCTCAAGCCTAGTGACTTTTTCTTAAAAACAGAATCCTTTTTATTTTGCAAGGATTGCTGTCTTCCGATGCCATCGTCTTCGATTTCAATGATCAAGAAAGGAGAGGCTGCTTTAAAGTTTAAGGTGATTTTTCCTTTTCCCTCTTTGGGGTTGATGCCATGAAGAATGGCGTTCTCGATATAAGGTTGGAGAAGCATGGGAGGAATCATCAATTCCTTTTTATTGATGTTTTCTGTTATGTTTACCTCATAGTCAAATTTATTTTCAAAACGGATTTGTTCCATTTCTACATAAAGTTTAAGGAGTTGTATCTCTTCTGCAAGGGAGACTAGTTTTTTGTTGGAGTTTTCCAAAATCATCCTAATCAGGCGACTAAATTTAGTCAAGTAATTGGCGGCTATTTCATTATCATTGGTGACGATAAAATACCGAATAGAATTTAGACTATTGAATAAGAAGTGCGGATTCATTTGCGAGCGCAAAGCAGCTTCTTGTACTTCTCGGAGTTGTGTTTCGTATTTTTCAACGGCCTCTTGTTCTCTTTTTTTAGTTAAATGACGGTAGTATAAAAATCCTAGAAAGCTAAGGATGATAATTCCTAATAAATAGTAAACCGTTCTTTGGCTAAAAAGATTTTCTTGTTTTATGATTACCGAAACCTTACCAGTATAAATATATTTTTGAGAATTATTGTCAAAATACCTTGCTTGGAAAAAGTAGTCGCCATTTGTTAATTTAGGAAAAGTAGCAATTTCAGAGGCTCCGTTTTTTTGCCATTGATCGTCTAATCCTTCCAGTCGATATTCGTAGGAAATAGAATCATAACTCAATGGATTGATGGCTCTGAAAACAAAAGATAAGGTGTCTGGATGAATCTTTGAAAATAGACTTTGATGATCCCAAAAGTGCATTTTTTGGGATTGAGGGATTTGGTTGATCAGAATTTTATTGACGTAAATTTGAGAAGATTTTGGAGAAGGCGCTTGGTTTTTGATACGATATCGACAAATTTTTTTCCAGTGTCCAACCCATAGATATCCAAGCCGATCTACTTGTGCGGCAACGCCTTCAGGAAGCGTTTTGTCGTTTGTTTTTGGGCTACTCAAATAAGGTTCTCGAGGTTTCCAACTACCCACTTCTCTGTTTTCATGGGCAAAGAAAAAACGACCATCGGCAGAGCGTCCCAATTGGGTGTTCCCATGTTTACGGTCCATATTTTTTTCATCTTCAAAAGGATGTGCAGTCCAAGTTTTTTGCTCAATATCATAGGTGTGAATCCCTCCGCCCCAAGTACATAAGGTCAATTGATCCTCGCGTAAAATAAGATCATTGATTAAGAAAAAACGATCATTAAATTCAGTATTCATGGAAGGGGGCAAATGACGTTTTAGTTCTTGAGTAGATAGATCATAAGACAATAAACCAAGCATTCCAGCCAACCATAAAAGATTTCTTTTAGGATCAAAAAGTGTTTTTCGAATTTCATTGGCACTGTGTCGACCAACGCGTGGTTTTCCGAAAAGTTGGGCAGGTTCGATTCTGCGGATGAGATTTTTGTGCTCATCCAATTGCCAAACGCCATCGATACTTGAAATAAAAATTCCTTCATCAGGAACCACCGAAACATGACGACCATATAATAGAAAGCTGCTATCCTGATCAATTAAAGCGGAAATTCGTTGAAACGAATCTTGCTGTGCGTCATAATGGAAGACTCCCATCTCTCTGGCGGAAAACCAATAGTCGCCATTTTTTTCCTGTAGTACACTGGCCGCAGAATAAAAACTTGCTCCAGGAGAATCGACTGAAGGGTCAATGAAATCAATGTTCTTTCCATCAAATCTATAAAACCCATCCTCCCTAGCCCACCAAATAAAACCCTGTAGATCTTCTAAGATCCTCATGGTTGATCTAGCTTTTTCTTCAAAAAAACAATCCTCCAATATCATTTCTTGCCCCTGTGAGTCCGTTGAAAAACACAGGAGTTGAAAAATGATTATAAAGAATAGTTTGTTCATGTCAAGAGATTATAAAACTAAATTCTTTTTGTTTTTAGCGACCCTAGCCGTGTCGCCATTGGATAAGGTGACATAGCCGCCGTCTAGTTTGGAATAGGCTCGAATGTGATTTTTGTTGATGATATAAGATTGGTGGATGCGGATAAACTCTTTTTGGGGAAGTAGCCCTTCCATGTGTTTTAGCGTTTTGGAAACCAATATTTTTTGTTGGGTGGTAAATATTGAGGTATAATTGGATTCCGCTTTGCAATAAATAATTTCTTCTGATTGGAAAAACAAAATCTGGTCGCCACTTGGAATCTTAATGAAATTCTTGCGATCACTTTCTAATTTGTCTAATAGAAATTGGAATTGATTAAAATTTTGTTCTTCTATTTTTTGTTGGGCCTTTTTTACCGCAGATTCGAGTTCGCTCGTATCGATAGGTTTGAGAATATAATCCAAGGCATTGGCCTTGATTGCCTGCAAGGCATATTCGGAATAGGCGGTCGCAAATATAACTTGCATCTTACGGAATTGACATAATCTCAAAACATCGAATCCCGATATTTTAGGCATTTCAATATCTAAAAAAACCAGATCGGGTTCTTCTTTGTCAATGGCTTTGATTCCGAGATCTGCTTGTTGAAAGTTTCCAATGATTTTTATACTCGGAAATAATCTTTCCAATTCTATTTGTAGCATTTTAGCTGCTTTGACTTCATCGTCAATGATTATCGTCCTCATAAAATAAATGTAAGCATTTTGGATGGACTTATAAAGGGCTAGTGATTGAAAAATTGAGGCTACTTATTCAGCGAAAGGATAGACTTAGTACATCGTAAATTAAGTTTCGTCTGAATTATGAGGAATGAATTTTTACTCTAATCAAGGACTCCCGCAGCCTGATAGCCTTAGTTATCAAGGCGAGGATAGGACGAAGAGTAGAGTGAAAAGGCATCATCAGAAACTGGCAGAATTTATTTTACGATGTACTTAAGTAGAAGGGAGCTTTACAAAATAGAATTGCCCCAATTCAATACTCCCTCCATTTCCGTCAATACTAAGTCAAACAAAGCACTCACTAATTCTCCAAAACACCTTATTGAAAAAAGTAACTTCTTGCAACTATTACCCTATTTGAGCGAGCTAATTTGAGCTGTTCAAAACATTGAAGTTGTTTAAAAAAGCCCTCAATGATTTCTTGACAAGTCATTGATAACCAAT
>CAYQRA010000403.1:0-6542 GCA_964419315.1 uncultured Saprospiraceae bacterium
AGCCATTAGCCACTGTCACATTGTATCCCAAACAGAGGATGATCGAATGAGCTCCTAGACTGTAAGTCCTGACCTTAGGGGGTCAAGTGCAACAGCACTTGAAATAAGGGAACCTGCCTTCGGCAGGCAAGCCGCGAGATCGATGCAGGAGATTAGCTTCGCTGAACTGACGTTTCATGAAGGAAGTGAACTAAAGCAGACGGGAAGCTAAACAACAATTTGAATCTTTGCCGCAATAAGACAAGCAACATAAAAACTAGGACAAAAGGCAAGTTCCTACTGCAAGAAATTTATGTTACGGTGCATTAGACTTTATTCTGCACCGCTACGTTTAAATAAAGATATCCCTTGCATTACCGCTGATTTCTTTAAAATGTACTAATTACTTCCAAAGCCTAATTCTGACTCAATGAAAAAACTTTTTTTTCTCGCACTATTTTCCTTGATTTATTTTACTGGTTTTAGCCAAATAGGAATCACCGCTGGCGCTCAGTTTCAACAGGCACCTGCTTGGGAAGAATTCTTGCAAAACACTTACGGAAAATCAGATTTATCTATTTTTAGTCCTGCAATATATGGTGGACTTGATTATTGGTTTCGCTTGAAGCAAAAACGAATGGAATTTACTCCAGAAGTAGGTTTTGCTCAGTATAAGGGAACGGTAGATGTTGCGCGTGCCCCCGATGCTATTCAAAAAGACACCTATACCAGTTCTCATTTCAATTTTTATTTTAATACAAATTTCTATCTCTTAGACTTTGGCGGCGATTGCAATTGTCCGACTTTCAATAAAGATGGAGATCTCATCAAAAAAGGCTTCTTTGTGCGGATTGCTCCCGGGGTCAATTATAATATCCGATCACAAGAAACAGAAGGTTTAGCGAACGTCAGTTCTCCCTTGGATTCTAAGGAGGTAGTCTTTAGTTTGCGGGCTGGACTTGGTTTGGATATTGGGATCAGTTCCTTTATCACTGTGACGCCTTTGGTGATGGGGGTTTATAATACACCGAGTACTTGGACTTTGTATGATGTCAGCGACTTAGAAACACCTCAGCTTGGCGTAGCAGACCAAGTCTTCCATTTGTTTGCAGGGATTCGCCTAGGTTTTCGTTTTGATGAATTTAATAAATATGGTTATCGTTAATCGAATAGGTAAGCTTGGGCTTTAGGAAATATCCATGTGCCCCTAAGCAAGTTTAAAATAAAAATAAACCTATGAAAAAAGGACTACTTCTTATCTGTCTTTTTAGTTTTGCCCAACTATTAAATGCTCAATTGGGGCTAACCGCTGGCTATCAATTTACCCATGCGCCAGATTGGGAAAAAGCAATCATCAGCGGATATAATTTACCCACTAATGTTGATATTTTTCCGGGTGCATCTTATATCAGTATAGATTGGTCCTTCCAATCTAACAAAAGCGGGATTCAAATGCTTCCAGAAATTCACTTTACTCAATTTGAATTTGAAGTTCCTTTCGAAACAGAATTTATCAATCCAATATCGAATAATACAGATAATCATCAAGGAAGTATATTCAGTTTTATGCTGAATGTCGATGTATTTCCTTTGAGTTTTAATAGAGGTTCTAAAAATCATCGGATAATGATGCAGGAAGAAAATTGGTGGAAGGATGCCGTATTTATTCGATTGGGATTAGGAATAGCTTCGTTTGAACAAAGAACCGGAGGAGAATCACTTTTCTTTTCTGACTTTGAGTTCGGTGGTAACTCTTTCTTTCAATCTAGAAACAGGTTTCAAACAGAATCCATCAGGCTGATCCGTTGGGGAATTGGATTTGACGCCAATGTCTCTTCTTTTTTAACTTTTAGTCCTATGGTACAATGGACTTATTCTAATCGCGTCAATTGGGCTGGAATAGGTCAACCCAGTGCTCCTAATTTCGTAGATCCATTTCAAAACCCCTTTCCTTTTAATAACTTCAGCGACCCAGTAAGAAGTCAATTTTTACAAACCCTTTTTGGAATACGCATGAGTGTTCATTTCAAGAAAATGTCTCAACACTTTAAAAACTTATCTATAAATTCATCGCTTTAAAAAAGTCCCAAACGACTACTCCTACACAAACAGAAATATTAAGGGAGTGTTTGGTTCCAAATTGAGGAACCTCGATACAATGGTCTACCCTGTCCATCACTTCCTGACTAACACCTTTGACTTCATTGCCAAAGACTAGTGCATATTTTCCTGCTCCATTTACCTCAAAATCCTGTAAGCCAATACTCCCTTCTGCTTGCTCTATAGCAATAATCAGATAGCCTTGACTCTTGAGCTCATCGAGCGCATCTATCGTCTTTTCAAAATAAGTCCAAGCGACACTATCACTTGCACCAATGGCCGTTTTTAGTATTTCTCGGTGAGGGGGTTGTGCCGTGATGCCACATAGGTAAAGATGGTTCAACAAAAAAGCATCGGAGGTTCGAAAAGCAGAACCGACATTTAGGCCGCTACGGATATTATCCAAAACCAAAACCATAGCGGTTTTTTCTTTGTCTTGAAACTCCTCTACACTTAATCGGTTTAATTCTTTTAGCGTTAATTTTCTCATTCGGCATTTAATTCGTTATGCCACTCATCGAAGCAGCTTCCCCTTTGTACTTTTTATCCAAACAAGCTTTTACAAAAGAAACAAACAAGGGATGTGGTCGTTCTACCGTACTCTTTAATTCTGGATGAAATTGTACGCCTACAAACCAAGGATGATCTTCCAATTCTACCACTTCTACTAGCTTAGAATTTGGATTAACACCTACCGTTTTTAGTCCTGCGGCATTGACTTGATCCTTGTATCTATTATTGAATTCATAACGATGACGGTGGCGTTCTGAGATATTTAACTTCCCATAAGCCGTATAACTTTTCGAGTCTTTTTCCAACTTGCAATCATAGGCTCCTAGCCGCATCGTTCCTCCTTTCTTCGTAATATTTTTTTGATCTTCCATCAGATCAATGATCGGATTTTCAGTTTCTGGGGCAACTTCTATCGAAGAAGCTCCCTTGATTTTCAAAACATTTTGCGCAAATTCTACTACCGCGCATTGCATGCCCAAACAGATTCCAAAGAATGGAATGTTATTTTCCCGTACATACTTGATCGCTCTCAATTTTCCACCAATCCCACGCTCTCCGAATCCTGGGGCGACCAATACTCCATCCAATCCTTCGAATCGCTTCGCGATTTCCTCCTCGCTTCCTTCCAATCTTTCGGAGTGAATTGAATCCACTACAACTCTACATTCATTCATCGCTCCTCCGTGTACAAAAGCTTCGTGAATCGATTTGTAAGCATCTTGTAGTTCTTGGTATTTCCCAACCAATCCAATCCTCACCTCGTGAGTCGGATTTTTAAGTTTCCCCAAAAAGCTTTTCCACTTTCTCAATTCTGGTTCTTTGCGATTAGCTAAGCGGAGTTTGGAAATGATGGTCGTATCCAAATTTTCTTTTAACATCAAAAGCGGCACATCATAAATCGTCTCAGCATCAATTGCTTCAATCACCGAATGGAGGTCCACATTACAAAACAAGGCTAGTTTTCTACGAATTTCTATACTCAGGGAATGTTCCGTTCTACAAACCAAGACATCAGGTTGAATTCCATTTTTCTGCAACTCCTTGACAGAATGCTGAGTCGGCTTTGTTTTCAGCTCTTTGGCCGCACTGAGGTAGGGAATTAAAGTCAAGTGAACAACGAGGCAGTTGTCTGCTCCTAGTTCCCAGCGCATTTGCCGCAAGGCTTCCAAATAAGGTAAAGACTCAATATCTCCGACTGTTCCACCAATTTCAGTGATCACAATATCATAATCATTGCTTTGTCCTAAAAGCTGGGCTCGCCTTTTGATTTCGTTGGTGATATGAGGTACGACCTGTACCGTTTTACCCAAATAATCTCCGGCTCTTTCTTTATTGATGACCGTTTGATAGACTAAACCAGTGGTTACGTTATTAGCTTGTGAGGTTGGGGTATTTAAGAAACGTTCATAATGCCCAAGATCCAAATCCGTTTCTGCTCCATCTTCTGTCACATAACATTCGCCGTGCTCATAAGGATTGAGCGTACCGGGATCAACATTAAGATAGGGGTCGAATTTTTGGATACTTACAGAAAAACCTCTGGCTTGGAGGAGCTTAGCTAAGGAAGCAGAAATAATTCCTTTACCTAAAGAGGAGGTTACCCCGCCCGTAACGAAGATATACTTTGTCATTGTCAATTAGATTGTCTGAAGAGCCGATCCCTTCGGTTAAAAATAATCCCGCCATCGGGAAAAGGGTAACAACGTTACGGGATACAAAGGTAGAAAACATCCTCAAGCTTTTAATAAGAAGAAGGCAGAAAAAATTTAGATTTTGGAGAAGTCTTTATTCCAAGGGCTTTAATGGAAAACATATTATACCTATTAATAATTCCGACCTCTAATTTTGGCTTAGTTCATTTTATTTTTTTAGAATTGGTATAATCCTTGATCAAGACAGGGTAAGAACTTGATTAACACACAATTTATTTCCCCAAAAAATAATCCTAGAACTCCCCCCTGATTTTAAAGCCTCCGCTGATTTATTTCTGAAACCAAAGATAAGTCCTGACGACATGAAAAAATTGCTCCCGTTATTAACATTATTACTTTGCACTTCTTTTAGCCTGATGGCGAATGGAGAGTATCAGCATTTAACTGCTCAAGGTGTGAAGACGAATTTGGTTAAGCCAGATTGTCCTAAGAAAGAGAAACATTGTAAAGGACGTAAAGAATTTGAAGACGGTAGCGTCTATGAAGGAGAATTCAAATATGGAGAACCACATGGTTGGGGAACCTTTACTTGGTCCAATAGCGATATTTATATCGGTGAATTTGTCAATGGGCAGAGAAGTGGTCATGGACAACAAACCTTTGGAAATGGAGATTCTTTTGCCGGTGAATGGCGCGATGATCTCATTCATGGAAAAGGAGTTTATAATTGGGTAGATCACTCCAAATATGTCGGAACCTTTATTGAAGGAGTAATGGCTGGAAAAGGGATTCTAACTTTAGAAAATGGAGAATCCTACGACGGAGAGTGGAAGAATGGACAAGCGGATGGTATGGGAGAATATACCAAACTCGACGGTAGCAAGTACACCGGTAAACACTCGGAAGGAAAAAGAGATGGAAATGGCGTTATTTCTTGGAGAACAGGAGATGTCTTTATCGGAAAGTGGAAAGATGGAAATATTCACAAACAAGGAAGCTTCCAATTTAGCAATGGTGACCGTTATGTCAGTATTTGGGAAAACGGAGAGATGACCGGAGAAGCAACTTATATTTTAGTTAATGGAAAAGAAATCAAAGGGACGCCTGAACAAATCGAAGATGAGTTTGGTGATGATGAAGAAATGATGGAAGAATTGGGACCTAACTTAGGAATGACTTATTATGTGGTCGGCCAGCAGTATATGGAACTCAAGCGGTACAAATTAGCTAAGAATTATTTTGACCTTGCAAGGCAATATGTTCCTGCTTCTTCTGAATTGAACAAAATGATTCACCAGCAAATGAAAATACTGAAAAAAGAAGCGCCAGAAGATGGCATCTAAAGAAATATAAATTTTTCGTAAAAATGAATTCAAAGAAAGGACCTGATGAAAATCAGTGTCCTTTTTTTATGTTTATAGACCACCACAAAGTCAAAGTTACGAAGCAGATTTTCCATGACTTTACAAGAATTAAATCCTCCAAAACTCTTCTAACCTTAAAATGGTACTTAAAACATCCAAGATATAAAAATATAAAAAAACATCATAAGAAACTTGAAGGAAGACTTTTTTTATCATAGATTGTCTTCAGAAACGAATCAATCTTACATTACATCCTCCCGATACAAAAAATTAATTCGTTAACTGAGAATTAATTTTTCACTCCCCTACTTACAAAGACTTCTTATACTTATCGACTACCTTGATTTGTCTATCACAAAAAACAGTGATTGACCTTCCATTGTATTCCCTTGTTCTTACAAACAAGTATTTAGTGGTCAACAATTTTAACCAAACACCTCAAAATCATGGTCTTCTTACAATCACACACCAAGCATTTATTGCTCTGCCTAACTTTATTAAGTACCGCTTTTTTATTCAATGCCAAAAAAGTCCAAGCAAGACCCTCTATAAACACGGACCCTATTAAAATTTCCGACGTACCAGAATCCGATTGTGGAAAAAAATCAGAATACTGTACCGGATCTCGTAAATATGGAGATGGTTCTATCTACAAAGGAGAGTTCCGATTTGGAAAAGCTCATGGATGGGGCGAGGTGACATGGAATGATGGCAGCACATATGTTGGTGAGTTTCAAGATGATCTTCGCCATGGCAAAGGAACGCAAATAATACCCAATGGAGCGACCTACGAAGGAGAATGGAAGTTTGGCTTCATGGATGGAATGGGAACCTACACCTTCGCTTGTGGACACCGTTATGTAGGAGAATTTTTTGAAGATAAAATGCAGGGTCAAGGAAGTATCTTAATGACGAATGGCGAAAATTATGAGGG
>CAYQRA010000404.1:0-6538 GCA_964419315.1 uncultured Saprospiraceae bacterium
ACTCACACACGGGATTTGTCAGAGAACCATAAAATCAAACGCAATAAATATGTGTAATCAACAAGCTTTTCATCAAAAAACCAGAGGTCGTCATGGTAGAAAAAGACGACGTAGAGCTCATTTTTTTGAACAATGGGCCAAGCACAAAGGATTTGGCCACCACTCGGCGCATCCTCCCGTAAACGTCCAAGAAGAGGATGATAAATACCTCCTCTTTCTCTACGCACCAGAGCTCAGCAAAGCGGATTTTAAAATCGCTTTGACGGATCGCTTACTAAGTATTTCGGCAGCAGCCAAAGAGCAGCCCGCAGGTAAATGGCGCAGAAGAGAATTTGAGGCAGGGGGATTTAAACGTCAGTTTGAATTGAATGACAAAATCGATACGGAAAGCATCACGGCAGAATACAAAGAAGGTGTTTTGAAAGTGACGCTCCAGAAATTGGAAGGTTTTACGACCACCCGTTCCGATATAACGGTAGCTTAAACCGTAGTCCAACTATAGGTTTTCAATTGGTAATTTGGTTTGAAGCAGCTCCATCGGAGCTGCTTTTTTTTATACCCGATCTAAAGGTATAAATGGTTTTTCGGGCAGTTCAAAACTGAATGACATCAACTTATAAGATTTTCTCTTGAACAATTTACAAGGTTTCCAACACTCAAATCTTAAGTATTAAATGGATTTTACTCAGTCCCAAAAAAACAAAAGGGGGAACAAAATTCCCCCAATGTTTTTATATCGTTTTATATAGATTGCTTAAAGCTTAGCTAATCAGCATCCCCGCAATACTCGCCGTAATCCAAGAGGCCAATGCTCCACCGATCATGGCCTTTAAGGCAATCTGAGAAATATCTTTTTTACGACTTGGCGCAATTCCACCAATGCCTCCCATCTGGATTCCAATGGAAGCAAAATTGGCAAAACCACAAAGCGCATAACTGGCGATGATCGAAGTCCGATCCGAAATTTCTCCTGCTACCCGCAACTCGCTGAGGTCTTTATAAGCAATCAATTCTGTCAATACAATTTTTTCTCCCAACAAAGTTCCTAAAGTTCCAGCCTCTTCCCAAGGAGCTCCCATACACCAAGCCAGTGGACGGAAAATAAAGCCAAATAATTCTGCTAAAGAAGTATTGGCAAAACCCAACAAACCATCGATCATTGCGACCATCGCCACAAAGGCGATCAGCATCGCTCCAATATTGGCGGCTAATTTGAGACCATCCGTTGCTCCATCTCCCAAAGCTTCCATGGCATTATCTGCGGTCTTTTCTACATTAACAGTAAGGCTGCCTTTCGTTTCAGAAACCTCTGTTTCTGGATATAAAATTTTTGCAACAACGATGGCGGCAGGTGCACTCATGATCGAGGCTGCCATCAGGTGTCCGGCAATGCCGGGAATATCGGTGAGCATCGCTACATAAATAGCCATCACTCCCCCTGCCACCGTTGCGAACCCTCCCACCATGATGGTCATGATTTCAGATTTGGTCATGCCCTTTACAAAGGGTTTAACCAATAAGGGAGCTTCTGTTTGGCCCACAAAAATACTTCCTACGACACTCAGGGTTTCAGAGCCACTAGTCCCCATTGTTTTTTGTACCACCTTGGCAATTCCTTTGACGATAAACTGCATCACCCCTAGGTGATAGAGCACAGAGATCAAAGCAGAAAAGAAAATAATGGTGGGCAATACCCTTACCGCAAAATTGATAAGTGGCGCTTCTACATTTCCGGTGACAAAGGAGGCAAAAAGAAAATCTCCTCCCATATCCGAGAAAGACAATAGTTTTTTGATGAGCATATCAAAAAACTCAAAAAACGGTAAGCCAATTGGTGTCTTTAAGATAAAAAGGGCAAAAACCATCTGTAAGCCTAATCCCCACACCACCAATTTATAATCAATTTTCGAGCGATTATTACTTAGCAAATAAGCAATGCCTAGCAATACCAATACTCCAATTATACCAGTAAATCTTTCCATAGTAGTTTTGTAAAATTGTTTTTCGTTAATGTTTCACCACCACCTTTAGAGGAAGAATCCGTATGCTCCAAGCTTTGGAATAAGCCTTTGATAGGGCAAGAAGGGGTAAAATTAGAAAGGAAAAATTAGTACAAATAATCCAAAGCGCCAAGTTTGGCAAGAGCAATTTTGAAGGAGACTAGACCTCTTTGCCTATTTCTCTTAAAAAAGTCCTTAATTCTTCTTCTTTTTGGGTCCCAATCAAAATAGATTTCCCATTTCTTAGCAAGAGTTTAAAAGCATTATCCCCTTTGACGATATAGGCCATACCTTCACTTGTGACCCTTACGCCCCAACCTCCATACTGACTAATCGCTTTGTATTTTGTCAATTCATAACTAGAAACGTCTGACCAAGAAATCAAGGTCGGCTTAGATTGATAAGGCTTAAGTTGGTAGCGGATAAGATCTTGATCAATGGTACAAATTAGCTCGGCAGATCGGATCAACCAAAACAATCCTGTAAAAAATAAAGTCACTAAAACAAAGGTGATCATTAGCGCATTATCCCCCATCGGCTTATCACCATAAGCTTTTCCAAGGTATAATTGAAAGTACAGCGAACGAATCAATAAAAAGTACGTCACAAGGGCCGTTCCCAGCAGTACGCCCCAAAGCCATTTAGAATTCATTCTTTGTTGTTCTGTAAACTTCATAGTTTCTCTATTTTTCTACGGGTAAGGCTAGATTGCTGGCCCAATCGGTCCAAGAGCCATCATAGATTTTCTTTTTTTGCAAACCTGCTTTTTCCGCAGCCAGTGCGATGACACAAGCAGTGATTCCAGAGCCACAAGAAAAGATCAATTCTTGATCTTCCACTCCTTTTTCGGTAAATATTTTTTTCAATGCTGCTTCGTCTAGCATTTGTCCATCCTTGACTACTTCGGTATGCGGTAGACTTTTGGAAAGTGGAATATGACCGCCACGCAATTCTGCTCTTGGCTCCGGAGCGGTTCCCTTAAATCGGCCTTCCGAACGGGCATCCAGCACCAGAATATCAATATCTGCCATGCGCCGTAGCACTTCTTCTGAATCCACGATTTTCTCTTTTTGATAATGGGCAAGGAAGCTCCCAGTATCTCCCTTGTATTTTTTGAGATTGTTGGTAGAAAATCCTGCTTTTTCCCAAGCGGGTAATCCACCATCTAAAACTGCCACCTTTTCGTGCCCCATGGTTTTAAACATCCACCAAGCACGTGGACTTGAGTACATGCCATGTCGATCATAAATGACCAACCAACTATCAGTATGAAGTCCTATTTTCTGAGCAGCAGCGGTAAACTGCGCTGCACTAGGCATCGTATTCGGCAAGGAACTAGTGGGATCAGAGAAGGCCTTTTTGATGTCAAAAAAACGTGCCCGTTTGATTCCGGGAACCTTAGCATCGGGGCTTGGTGCTTTTTGCCCCACCTTCGGGATGGTCGCATCCAGTAAAACTAGCTGTGGATGATTGATATTTAGTCGCAGCCATTCTACAGATACGAGTGGCCTTGGTAAAGAGAGGTGTTTCATCTTAGAAAATTAGACGCTTTGTAGGTGAGAAATGAAGATAGGGAAATGTGGAAGGATGTACAAATTTGCAGCAGTAAAACACTTAGAATAAGCAGACTTAGGTTTTTAAAATATTCATGCCATTCCATCTTCAACAGACCAATCCCACTCCATCACCAAAACTTTCGTATTGTGGTAATGGACCATTTCCAATTCTTTCCATCCCAAGTGCGCATATAAGCCACCATCCAATTTTTCTGTTTGCAAATAAAGTCGGTCTATTTTGTTGGCCTTGGCGATTTCAAGCAATTTTTTTATTATTTGCTTCGCTAATCCACGACCTCTACTTTCCTTTCTTATGATGATACCTCCTAGCCAATATTCTTTATTTGGATAGATGGACATTTCTTTCCATTTTAATTGTCCGGCACCGTGGAGCGCTCCTTGCTCGGTCGCAATAATCGTGATGGGTAGCGAGTTTTCTCCTAGTGATTGCTCCAAAATACTTTGCTCGATTTCTTGCGTTCTATTTGGCACTTCGTGTCCCCACTCGGTATAATACCAACGGGCTAGTTCAGGAAGCAATTCCTTTCTTTCGCGGAGTTTTTGGTAGGAGAATTTTTTAGATTCAGATTTACTCATTTTCAATGATTTGACTTAGAAGCAGTTTGAATTATTTTGACAAGATACAAGACCTTTTTTTAGTTCAATCAATCTTTCCCTTCATCCACCAATATCCATCCACTTACATTTTAAATCATTCTCTCTTTCCCACAAACCAAACATGCGGCGCCCCATACCATTCAAATTCATTTTCAGATACCATTCCGATCTTCCGCAAAATCTTTTGCGAAACGAAGTGCTCTGTATGAGCTACCGCATAAATACGTTCTAGCTGAAGTTGATCAAAAGCATAATTCCAAGTTGCTTGAGCCGCTTCCAATCCATAGCCTTGTCCCCAATAGTTTTGCAGGAAGCGATATCCCAGATCGTGAAAATTGCGATAGCCATTGACTTCTTCCGTCATCCACTTCAAACCTGCCCAACCAATAAATTGTTGATTGGATTTTAGGACGACGGCCAGTCGAGCAATCCCTCGAGATTTCTTCTCGGTAATGATTCTGGCAACTAAAGCTTCTGCTTGGGAAATATCCGTGAGTACGGGAGTATCAATAAATTGAAGTACGGCGGGGTTGCTATCTAAGGCAAAGATGCCAGTCGCATCTTCAGGTAGAAATTCGCGGAGAAGGAGTCGAGGACTTTCACAAATGATTTTCATACTTTAGTATGAAGTTTTTTTAAAATGGAGGTTGTTAGCAGCTCGTTTTCATTTTTGTTGGATATGAGGATATTTGTCTCCCACTAAATTTAATTTAATTCCATGTTCGAGATATGCTTTTAAGGCATCTAATACAGTTGTGAATCCTCCAGTATTGTCTTTTATTGCTTCAATCAATTCATTTCCAGTTTGCTTGAAACCATAATTTTTAATTATTACATAGGTTGATTCTTCTGTAAATTTTTCGAATTCAAAATCTACGGTTGTCGTTGGTTCCCCCCATTCTATAGAAATCAATTTGTTTTGTACAACCTCGTTTACTTTAACTTCTGTTGAAACATTGTACATTTCCCATTCCCATTTAACCTCTTTTCCCTTTTCCAATTTTCCACTTGATTTTGTAAACCAAAAATTTGTTGTAATCTGAGGATTTATGAATGCTTCAAATACTTTATTGACAGGTTTTTTGATTAACATTTGTGTTTCAACGGTTGGAATGTAGTTATTATCCATTTTATCTTTTTTGATTTTTTTGTCCTTATTTGAACAACTTACCATTAATATGGTACATCGTATTGTTGATAGTATTGCTTTCTTCATTTATTTCTTAATGACTGCTAACCATAGTCTCCCTAGCCTTTATTCCACGCTCACCAAATGGCTTTCCAAAAAAGAATGAATCTCCTCAGCACTCGCATCTTCCGCAAACTGAATCGGCGCCTGAAATTCAACAGATAACTGGATTCCCTTTTTCTTAATCCGCAATCCTTTTTTATCAAAGGCTTCAGAAAAACCATTTAGTTTTACAGGAACCACCAAGGGGTTCATTTTTTTGATCATACTCGCTGCGCCTTTTCTGACCGGTGCATTGGCGGTCGTGGTTCCTTGGGGAAAGGTAATCACCCAACCAAAGTCCAGTGCTTTCTTTATTTTTGATGGAGCTCGAAAATCAGAATTGCCTTTGATATCTTCGCCCGCTTGGCGCCAAGAACGCTTAACCGTGACCGCTCCGGCGTAAGCAAATAGCTTGGGTAAGAAACCACTCTTCATGGTTTCTTCGGCCGCAATGTAATAAGATTTTACTCTGGGAGACAATAGGTAGATGGGAAAATTAATGTTTTTTTGTTTCCATTTTAGACTAGCAAAAATATGATATAATGCGATTACATCCGCAAAATAAGTTTGATGATTGGAAACAAAAAGAACATTGGTTCTAGGTAAATCCTTTAGGTGTTCGCCACCAATGATTTTTGTTTTATTGATAATATTAAACCGACGGTAAGTTGCCAATCCGATAAAACCAGTCAAGGCTCCTTTGAGCAAAAGAATATTACCAAAAGGATCTTTTAAGCGTGGACGGGGCTTGATTTGTTCCAAGCCTCTTCGCTTCGAACTTATCCTTAACTGCGAACGCTTTCGCAGTTGTTTAACTTTGGAAAAAAAACGGGCCATGGGGAATCTTTTATTAGGAAGTTGTTTTTAAACTACTTCTATTTATTTTTCGATTTGCGTTTACTTTTTTTCGCAGCTTTACGCGCAGCTTTCCTTTTTTGCTTCGCTAATTTCTGCTCCAACTTTTGGGTTCTTTTCTTCATTTTTTCCTCGCGTTGCTTTTCTTTATGGAGTGCTATCGTCGCCTTCTTCTGCTTTTCTAGCGGACTCTTTTTAGAAGCATTCACTTTTTTAACAGTAGATCGACCTATTGGCGTAGGGGCCGTTCCCGGTGTATTGATCAGGATCGCGGGGAT
>CAYQRA010000405.1:0-6478 GCA_964419315.1 uncultured Saprospiraceae bacterium
ATCTCATGGATGGAAGCAGCGGCACTAGTACGACTAGCGCACCAATAGTCAATCATTCGGGTTTATCTGGCATCTATCTCTTTGCTTTTCAAGCCAATTGTGAAGGAGGGTTACCGGGTTTGCCTTCTTATATAATTGTGGACATTGATATCCTCAAGGAAAGTGCTCCCTCAACAAACTGCAATTGTCAACTTTTAGAACCACTTGTTATTCACGATCCAGGAGGAGAAGGAGAAGTTTTGGAAGGTTTAAATCTGACCTATGATTGGGAAGAAGAAAAAAACAATAACACTTTTCATCTTCGCATAAAAGGGCACAAAACGGGAGAACCCGTAGGAAGTTATCTATCAAAATTAAGCTTCTCTTATGAAGGTGAAGAGGAAATTGATACGACTGTCACCGTGCATCCCAACTGTCATGTAAACGCCACTAGTACTTTAGAACCCCTTCGAATTGGCGCAGAAGAAGAGGAAGATTATTATAATGTTTCTTTTACTTCAACGAAGATGATTGTCAACTTCCCAACTAGTATTTTTGCTTTAGAAAATGTGATATTAGATGTCTGTAAACCCGAAAGAGGTACAGGTGGCAGTGGTCAATCTGGAGCAGCCCTAAGTCCAGTTTCCGCCCATCCATTCAAAGTATTTCCCAATCCAGCGAATCATCAAAGCCAATTGGTTTATGAGCTTTTGGAAGACACGGAGGTACAAATTGTGGTCTATGATTATTTGGGAAGAGTACAAAAAGAATTGGTCGCTAAAAGTTTACAAAAGAAAGGGATTCATCAATTAAAAATTGATATGGAAACTTGGCCGCAAGGATTATACTCTTGTCATCTATTTTCCAAGAATTTTAAAAAATCTCTTTTGCTCAAAAAAGTAGAGTGATTTTAAAGTCATCCTTTTGAAAAAGAGTCTTCCTAATTGCTTGGGAAGACTCTTTTTATTTATTGCATTTGATTTATTTTTTCCTGAAGCCAATACTGTTCAGTAATTGGTTTTTTATTTTGAATTTTATGCGCTATTTTTTTTACTCTATCGGAGTTATGCAAGGTCTTAGAACTAATAATTTGTCGAAGAATATCTATAAAATTATTATTCGCATCTCTTGGCATTTCCGGTAAATTTTTTTTAGAAATCCGATAAATATAGACTTTAAATGCATCCATTTTAGATTCTAAAATTGGATTTTTCATTTCATAATAAATTTTCAATTCCATGCGTTTGGCAGCGATGAGGTAATAAATATCTTCATAGCGATCTACCAAACAATCCAAAGCTATGGCGTATTTCTGGGTTGCAAAATAATAGGTGGCCAAATTGAAAAGATAAATTTCATGCGCCTGATTACTCGCCACAATACGGTTTTTATATTTTTCTAAAAAATGATAAACCCAATCGTATTCTTCCAAACGCAATCCTGCGACCACGATATTACGAATCGTCGCAGGCAAGAGTCCGTCCTCATAATTTAAATACCCTTCCTCCAAATGATTTCGGTATAAATCAAACATTTCTCCTAAATAAGAAACCTTGCCTTTATTGTATTCTAGCAAACAATAGTTCCTACACAATCCTTGCAATTCTTTAAGACTATCAATTGGAATGGATAAGGCTTCTTCCTTTAAGATAGATTTCAATTTTTGAAAAATCTCTTCTTGTTTTTCTTCTCCCAACATCAGTCGAATCCCAAGATCATAAACTTTCAATAAGGCTACTTCCTCAAAATAAGAAGCTGCTTTAAATGGTTTGATAAAATCATAATAACTTATTCTCTTTTGCTCTATCTCTTGAGTCGTTATTTTATCTTGGGTATACATCCAACAAAGTCCTTTCAACTTATGAACCAAATAAAACACATCTAAACTCTGCATGGCTTCCGGTACTTTAGAATCTCCCTTTCTTAGATTATGAAAACTTTCAAACCTAGAAACCTCATCGTTTATCAAATATTGATGGAGGTAAAAGTCAATCTGCCTTTTTTGCTTTTCCTGAACTTGATTTAGCTTTTTTAAACTTTGCCGAAAAGGTTTTGCTAAATGGCGTTGTCGATAAAAACGAGCCAAGACCAAGGAGCCTTGCACCTCATCCGTTTTCAAATCAGAAAATTCAAAAATGATAAATTCCTTTACAAAAGCCAACAAATTGGACATGATCCGATCTACTTTTAGAGCAACAAAAGCTTGATCAGGAAAGAGCACTTTATACACCTCCGCTTTAGTCAAATTAGGATGATCAAGATCCGGGCAACAAGCATAAATATGTTGCCACAACAAAAATATTTCCTTAGCAGAATGGATATTTCTAAAGTAGGGAGATTGCAAAAATTTATCAAAAGTCTCTAATTCCGCAGGTTCGAAGACCCGAATTAGATCCAAAAGTTTACTCGTATGCATGGTTCAAAGGGCCTCAAAAGAGATTTAATATTATCAGGCTTCGAAAGTACAATAAAAATGTAATCATTTTCTAATAGCCTTTGCAAAAAATTCCGGCCTCCCCCCTCCTCACATCTCCCCTTTTTCGAACTTTTCCCTAGCTCTTCTTCGATCAACCCTAGTTTTTCTAAGGATCAACTTTCTTTTTTCCCGACAATTAACTTTTGAATAGTCCTAAAAATTGTAATAGCATTCGCCTCCTCCATGTAGCATCTTTAAAATAATTAGACCTCAAACTAAAAAAAGCTTATCAATTATTTAACTCAAAAAAATCAGAAACAATGAAATCAATTCTCCCAATTTTATTTACCCTAGGCAGCTTTTTACTCTGTCCATTTTTGATGGAAGCACAGGTCCTCCCCAGCGGTAGCAGTGATGCTTGGCGACGAAATGCCAATAACACCGCAGGAGGCACCGGAAATCTTTTCGGCACAAGATCTTGGAATTCGCCCGTCTATTTTAATACCGCCCTCCCAACAGGCGGTCTCTGGACTGGAATTCGCATGAAACTAAATGGTGAATTTTCAGCAGGCAATCAATACCAAATATCTGGTTATTCCGCAGGCGATGGCGTCAATACCTCTGGCTACCTTGGTCTTGGACAAAACAAAGGTCAAATTTGGACCAATAATGACTTGGATGGTTCTCCTTCTAGAGGTCCTTTTAGTTTGCTACACCTCAATGGTCGAGATGGTGCTTTTGTACAAAATGCTGGATACCGACCTTGGATGAAAACAGGAATCTCTTTTACTGATAATCAAGATTTTTCTTACATCGGTCTAAGAAAAGTAGGTGCCGGAGATGATGTTACCGAAACAACAATCGCATGGGCAGATAATGCTGGAAATGCCTATGGCCCCGATGAATTGGCCTTTAGGTTTACCACCAACTCTAATTCAAACACCATCAGCGGAGACCTCAATGCTTCCAATGATCTGGATGGTAAAATGATCGCCCAATTTAGAGGAAATGGGAACATGGGTTTGGGTCAAATTTTTACACCCGGTGCAGCTGGCCAGAAAGCTCAATCTCGCCTTCACATCGCAAAAACCGCTATCGGTTCTGGAGTTCTCAATCCAAATCCAAATGAAGTCTGGTCTCAAATTACTCACAACATCACTAATCATACAAGCAATGATGGATTGCGTCTAGGGATCACCACCAACCCTGGCACAGGGCTAAGTACTGGTGTATTGAGATGGCAAGAAAACAGTCCTTTTATTATTCAGTCTGACTGGAATACAAGTCCAGGAAGTACGAGCAATGGAGAACGAATGCGCATCTCTAGTATCAATGCCCCCGGTGTCACCAATCCGGGATTCTCTTCGAATACGACTAGGGTATCCATTCCTATTTTTGGAAACATCCCGGTTGACCAACCTCGCTCTTTATTACATTTAGGTTTTGATATAGGAGATGCTAGTGGTATCCGCCCGTGGATGAATCTAGGAACTACTACTGCAGGATTTGGAACACTAACTTATTTAGGAATGAAGGAAGAAGGTGTAAGTCCAGAACCCGTATTGGCTTGGGGAGATTTTAATAATACGGGACTACCAATTGTCTATACCAGTGATGTCACCGGAAATGGAAATGCCTTAGAGGGTCTAGAAGTCGCTAGATTTTCTTCTGCCGCAACTGCTTTTGGTGGCGACGGTGGACTCGGTGTTGGTGATTTTACAGCAGGAGTTCCTACGCATAAATTACACGTTCGTGGAAATGCAAGATTTGAAAATGTACCAGATAAGATCAATGCCAATTATATTATTTTGGGAGAAGAACAGGAAGGACCTGATGATATGGAATTACAAAAATTAGCATTCTCTGGTAGTGCAACAGATGTCCTTTTGGGCAATGGTACCTGGGGAGAAGGTGGCGCAGGAACAGATGATCAAACCATAGAGGTTTTCGAGTTCGATTGCGACACCAAATTACTCACTTTACAGCTAGAAAATGGTGGCCCCGCCGTCACTACCGATTTATCTTGCATAGAAACTGTTGGTGGAGAAGATGCAGATTGGTATGTAAGTGGAACAACGCTCGCTCCGACCGATATCGCAGATGATATTTATACCGAAGGACTGGTAGGAATCAATACAGATATTACGCCATTAGCTCAACTCGAAATCAAAGGAGACAATAGCAATGACCCACTTTGGGTAAATGGAACACATGCCCAATTCAGAATTAAAGAGCAAGGAAATTTTGGAATGGGTGCTCCAGCGGTAGTTGGTGGTCATATGCTCAATATGCGCGATCCGATGTTGGATGTTCCAAATGCTAGTCATGCCGTGAATATGGAATTCTCCAATTCAGCAGGTGATGGAATAAGTCTCAGACATGGATCAACCGGAATCAACTCAAATGGTATCTCTACAAGAATCTTTGGTGCAGGACAAGTGACAGGTGTTTATTCAGAAGCGATAAATAATGCTGGGACGATTTCCAATAGAGGTGTTTATGCGGTAGCAGCCAATGCAGGAGAAAGCAATATTGCACTTTTTGGAGAAATCCCAAATACGATGACGACCGCTCCATCTGCTGCGACCAATGGCCTTAATGTAGTCAATGCTGCGAATCTTGGTTTCGAACATTATGGGGTAAAAGCAGTAACTAAAAGCCAAACCAATGCTTCTACGCAATATGGGGTTTATGGAGAAGTTGTGGTCAACTCTACCTCTACTCCAGCGACTTGTTATGGTGGTTATTTCAAATCAAAAAGTGGAGGAATGAATTATGGTATTTGGGCAGAGGCCAATGGCGCAGGTGATATAGCGGCCTATATTGCAGGCCCTGGAGTTTACGCGAGTACTTGGGAACCGTCCGATCAGCAATTGAAAAAAAATGTCCGAGATCTTAGCAATGCTTCCGATCTCCTACAACAACTGGCTCCTAAATCTTATAATTTCAAAACGGAGGAATATCCACAGATTGGACTATCTGAAGCCAAGCAATTTGGATTGATTTCTCAGGAATTAGAATTGGTATTGCCAGAGTTGGTTAAGGAAGTTCATCATCCAGTACAAAAAGATGAAAACGGTAGAGTAACACATGAGGCTGTTGATTTTAAGGCGGTCAATTACAGTGCTTTGATTCCGATTTTGGTGCAAGGCCATAAAGAGCAACAAGCAGAGATCAAGGAATTGCAAAACACCATTGATCAAATGGACGATCGCTTGCATAAACTTGAGGCGCTTTTGACGACGACTAGTACAAAAGAAGTCCAGCAAGCTAGTCAAGAAGTAGAACTAGAAAATAGTCTCCGTATCGTATTAGACCAGAATGTTCCAAATCCATTTGCGGAAGAAACCAACATTGGTTATGATCTACCAAGCACATTTGAAAAAGCGCAGATTCACTTTTTTGATCAATCTGGAAAAATCATCAAATCGCTTGATCTATTGACGACGGGGAAAGGATCGGTTAAAGTTTTTGGATCGCGGTTGAGTCAAGGTATTTATACTTACTCTTTGGTGGTAGATGGACAGGTGATTGATAGTAAAAAAATGCTTAAGGCAAGGGATTAATTTTTTCTAAAACTTTTATCGTTAGATCTGTCTAAAAGACTTAGACATCGTTAGTGCGGTATTTAATGCTGTATTGCGGTGTTTTTGTCTTTTGGTTTTTGGATAGGTGCACAATCAGAAAATAAACTATAATTAAAATCTAAACCCGATTTTTCGCTATTACCTGCCGGTAATAGACGGATCTAAGTGTAGGTCTCCCGACCGACACCACTCCTTGTTGAGTAGAATTTATAGCCTACTTAGAATCGAGGTCGGAGACCTCAACCTTGATCCGTCTACGACTTGTAAGTCGTAACGAACAGTGAAGTTTTTTCAAATAGATCGTAAGAAAAGGAAGGAGTTATCTTGAAGGTGAATGGGATCAACTTAGGCTAGTGACAAGAGCGGTAAAGGGAATATTGAATATCCAGTCAGTGAATATTGAACATTCAATTGGACTAAACAATCGTAAATGTATTTCTTAAGTTGAGGACATTCATCTCGAAGGTAACTCCTTCTTCGTTTTGCAGAAAAAAAA
>CAYQRA010000406.1:0-6465 GCA_964419315.1 uncultured Saprospiraceae bacterium
AACTGGATTATTTCCAGTTTAGATCAATAAAACCTAGGAAATAAGCGATGATGCCAAACACACGGAACTGTTACGGAATTTTTAGTTTTTTATTTTTTCTGATCTCCTTTGGTATGAATGCCCAGAGTACTGCGGAGTTTGAAGTAGACAATGTTGCAGGGTGTGAACCTCTGACGACTACTTTTAAAGATTTGTCAACCTCCTCCGGTGGTTTGATCAATTCTTGGGTTTGGGAGGTGAACGGTACTGATTTTTCTACCGTCCAAGATCCTACTTATCTGCTCAATACACCGGGGAAATATACCATTTGTTTGACCGTGGTCAACGAAGCTGGACAGAGTGATAAGTCTTGTAAAACCGACTATATAGAGGTCTATGCGTCCCCAGAAGCTTCTTTCCATACCGATGCGACCGAGGGCTGTGGCCCGCTCGAAATTAATTTCACCAGTACCTCTACTTCCAGCAATGGTCAGATTCAATCTTGGGTCTGGGATCTTGGCGGACCCTGTGGTGTTTTGCCCCAAACTAATGCGGATAAAGTTTCCTGTATTTATAATTTGCCAGACACTTACCAACCGACTTTGATTGTAACGGATAATAAGGGTTGTAAAGGTGCGGTCACCAAAAATGATTTGATCACTGTTTTTCCAAATCCAGAAATTCAAGTAAGTTCTAATTATACGTTCCAGTGCGACCCTCCGTTTTCAGTGCTTTACACCAATGATTCTCCCGAAGCCAATACTACTTATTCTTGGGACTTTGGAAACGGTCAGACTTTTAGTGGTACCAATCCACCTGCCATAATTTATAACGAAAATGGTCCCTATACACTTACTGTAAATGCCATTAATCAACAAACAGGATGTGCTAAAACCTTGGTTTTGGAGGATGTGGTCCAAGCAGGATTTGAAGTAGATTTTAGCTTTAATTCTAATGGTGGATGTGGTGATTTGAATATTAACTTTCTAGATGAATCTTTAGATGGAGCTTCTAATATTTCTTGGGATTTTGGTGATGGAAATACTTCTACTTTTAGCAATCCAAGCTATTCTTACACTGCCCCAGGTTGCTATGATGTAAGTTTGACCCGAGAGATAAATGGATGTTCCAATACCTTAACTAAATTACTTTGCATTGTCGATCCCACTGACCTCGATGTATCTATGGAGGTTGATAATAAAATTGGCTGCGATGTTCCACATGTATCTACTTTTAAAGGTATTTCTCCAATTGCAGAAACGTGGCTTTGGGATTTTGGGGATGGTACGACTTCTACGCTGCAGAATCCCGATCATACCTATACAGGATTTGGTGTTTTTCCAGTGAGTTTGACCATTGAAGATGCTTTTGGTTGTACCAAAGAAATTAGGACGGATACGGTGGTCTTGCAAAAAATGGTTTTGGATATTGCAGGTCTTCCACTGCTAGGTTGTTTGCCACTTTCTTATACGCTGACAGATAGTGTGCAATCAGTAGCGCCCATTGTCAGTTGGGATTGGGAAGTTATCGATATCAATGATGTAGTGATCTTTTCTTCTAGTTTGGAACAACCTACTTCTATCCTGACTCAAGATGGATGTTTTAGAATAAAATTAGAAGTTGAAAATAGTTTGGGTTGTCGGGAAAGTAAAACTTTTCAGGGAGGCATCTGTGGGGGCAATATGCCCGCAGTTGATTTTTCAGCGACACCACTCCAAGCTTGTGCTGATCAGGCGATCAATTTTGAAGATCTTTCTGGCCCAACCACCAATTCTTGGGCTTGGGATTTTGATGGCGATGGTGACTTCGATTCTTTCGAATCGGATCCAACTTTTCAATATCGAGATACTGGATGTTTTACCGTGACTTTAGTGGTCGGATCTAACGGTTGTTTTAATACGCTTACCCTGCAAGACTATGTTTGTATTTTTCCACCAGTTGCAAGAAATAAGGTCAATAAAAAATGTGAAACGCCATTTGTACGAACCTTTATCAATAGGAGTATCGGAGCGGATTCTATCCATTGGGATTTTGGAGTCGCTGCTAGCGATGCGGATACCAGTAGTTTGTTTAATCCTTCTTTTACTTTTCCATCTAAAGATACTTTTGTCGTCACCCAAGTCGTCTATAATTTTGCTTCTGGTTGTACCGATACGCTAAAAAAGAAAATCATCATTACAGAATTGAACGCTGATTTTTCATTGAGCACAGATACTGGCTGCGCCCCCATGGAACTAGAGGTCACCAATAATTCTACAGATGCGAATAGGTATCAATGGATTTCTTCGAATGCTATTATCCCCAACCCTAAAGCGCTAATTCCAAATGTTACCTTACCAACCGGGTCGCATGATTTGCGTCTGATTGTTAGGGATGTCAATAATTGTAGAGATACGATGGATTATGGCCCCATCCTATCCAATGCAATTACCTTGGATTTTAATTCAACGCAATTGACTCAATGCCTTCCTGTTGATGTCCGTTTTGAAGACAATAGTACAAACCTTTATGCCACAAATACAGCATGGGATTGGACCTTCGGAGCGTCGACCGATATCTTAGGAACTAGCACTGGTGAAGATATCGTTTTTACCTTTGATCAGGCAGGTTTTATTCCCGCTCAATTGACCGTAACAGATTCTTGGGGCTGCGTAGACAGTCTTTTTGTAAACGAAGGAATCAATATCAATGCTCCTTTTTCCAAGTTTACGGCGGATTCCTTTTCCTGTCCGGGCTATGAACTACAATTTGAAAATTTATCTGGTGGAACAGGACTTTCTTATCTATGGGATTTTGGAGATGGAACGACTTCTATGCTCGAAGATCCTAGTCATGAATTTTCTACTGGAACTTATCAAGTTGCGCTAACTATTACTACCTCTAATTGTAACCATGTTTCTACCCATGAGGTATTGGTAGAATCAGTTGACGCTAGTTTTGCTATTGATCCAGATTATGCTGCTTGTCCACCAACTACGGTCAATTTTGTCAACCAATCCATGAATGCTTATGATTTCGAATGGACTTTTGGCGACAATAGTGGTTCTTCTGACCAAGCTTCCCACATCTATGTGGAAAAAGGAATTTTTGATGTTACCCTTATTGCAATTGGTAGGAATGAGGCTTGTCGAGATACCATTAGTTTAGATTCGATAGTATCTATCCTTGGACCTTCCGGTGATTTCTTTTTTGAAGTCAATAACCGTTGCCTTCCAGCAGAAGTTACTTTCTATGGATCTTCTGATCGTCCATTTAATTATACTTGGTTTCCAGATGATGGAAATTCTATTCTAAATGCCAATACAAGTGCGGACACCCTTCATTATTTTTATAATGAAGTTCCCGGAAATGGATTTGTCCCCAAACTGCTAGTTGGAAGTACTTGTGATACACTTTTGGTTTCGTCAGATACTATTTTTGTAAGTGATTTGGAAATTGATTTTATGGCTTCGGATACTTTTCTTTGTGATGGAGAAACGATGGTTGGATTTGAAAGTTTAGTAGAAACCAATGAAAATGCTTTTCAAGTAAATTGGTCTTTCGAAGGAGCAAGTCCAAGCCAAAGCAACATCGCAGATGTAGCGACGGACTATCAACAGCCGGGTGTGTTTGATGTCACGCTCATGGTGGATAATGGAGAATGTCTAGATACCCTCACCAAAGAGGCTTATATCGAAGTCGTCGAAGCGGTAAGCATAAGTGCAGAAGATCAAAGCATTTGTTTTGGAGACACCGTAATGTTGGAAGCGATTAGCAATGCGACCGAATACCTTTGGACTCCTATGGGAGCAATAAATGATCCTACCGATCCTAATCCTTTGGTAAATCCAAGCCAGACGATTGATTATCTGGTAACTGGAACTTATAAAAGTTGTGAGGAGGCAACAGATTCTGTGAGGGTTGAGGTGATGTCTTTGCCGGAAGTAATTTATAGTCCTGTTCGCAGGTTCTTTCCCGGTCAATCTATTCTGTTGGATATCTCTCCAAGGGATAGTAATAGTGATTATGCTTATGAATGGTCGCCAAGTACTGGACTGAGTTGTTCTTCTTGCGCCAATCCAACCGCCAGTTTGGATACCAATATGGTTTATACCATTACGATTACAAATCGAGAGACTGGTTGCAGTAGGGAAGTCAATATGGCGGTTAGCGAATTGACGACTTGCCCGGAGGATCTAATTTATATGCCCACTGTTTTTTCTCCTGACGGCGATGGCATTAATGATGATTTTTTAATGCTTTCCTCTAATGTTACGGAAATAGATTACTTTAGAATCTATGATCGTTGGGGAGCCTTGCTTTGGGAAACTCAAGATCTAAGTCAAGGTTGGGATGGAAGAGTCAATGGAGAGCTGGTCAATACAGGAGTTTATGTCTATTCTCTGGAAGCTCCTTGTCCTTTGAATAATAGTACCATTCTTAAAAAGGGGGGCGTTACGGTGCTTCGCTAGTTTTTTAGGCCGATGATAAAAGTACTTGCTATTTAGATTGCTCAACTTTTATCATCGGTATCTATCCTTTGCAAATCAAAACCTTCCATTTCCCAATCTTCTCCCAAAGAAGCGACTTCCTCAAGGCTTTTATTACTTACGAGTGCTTTTAGTCGAAGTAAAGAAGGAGCGACTTCTGTTTGCCGAATGGCAAGCTCTAAAACACCAGAATTTTCAAAACTTTGGCGCCGTATATCCAACTCCATTTTTTTGACCGCATTCATTACTTGACTCATAATGGCATAGCTAAATTCTAAGCGAAAAACATCTGCAATTACTTTTTCCACAATAGTGGCTTTCTCAAAAGCTGCTTGAGTAGCCGTTCTATAAGCATTGATAAGACCAGAAGTCCCCAGTTTGGTACCTCCAAAATATCGGATCACGACTACAAATACATTCGTCAATTCAAAACTATCAATCTGCCCCAAAATGGGGCGACCAGCAGTTCCAGATGGTTCCCCATCGTCATTCGTTCTAAATTGATTGCCATCCATACCCAGGCGGTAAGCATAACAAAAATGCCTTGATTTGGGATGTAATTTTTTGATCTCGCCTAGAAAGAGCTGACCTTCTTCCTCTTTATAAATCGCTTCTGCATAAGCAATAAATTTGCTGCCTCGATCTCTAAATTCTCCTTCGCAACGCTCTGCAATGGTTTGATAGGTATCCTTCATATAAAACAAAAATACAAATTCGTTGGGAAGAGAAGTGGTAAAATTCGTGGAAGTCCTAATTATCCGCGTTTTTCCATTTTGCAGCCTAAAAAGCTAGGAATAGTCCTCCCTTTTTCTGATTAACAGGCCATTAACAATTATTGTCAGCCCATTAACAACGAAAAGGGATTAAAGGATGCATTTTTGTAAAGGCTTTAGAAGTAAAAGAGGAGGAGATTAAACGCATCGTCCATTATTTGCTCCTTACTTATTATATTTGCAGCAAATATTAAAAAAGTGGAAAAAACCTTGCAACAATACGACCGAGAAGTAGCTCGCTGTAGAGACATCTTTGAAAAGAAAACGAAGGATTATGGGACGGCTTGGAGAATCTTGCGACCAACTTCATTGACCGATCAGCTTTTTATAAAAGCCAGTAGAATCAGGAGTTTGGAAGAGCTGGGAGAACAAATGATTGCAGAGGGTGTTGAATCTGAATACATCGGCTTAGTCAATTATAGTATCATGGCCATTATTCAATTGACCTTGCCTGCGAATACAGATTTGGAACTAGGACTAGCAGAAGCAGTGAAGTTGTATGACCAAGAGATGAAAACCACTCGGGAATTGATGATCGCCAAAAACCATGATTATGGAGAGGCTTGGAGAGATATGCGAATCAGCTCGCTTACGGATTTGATTTTGATGAAAATTTTGCGAGTCAAACAAATAGAAGACAATAAGGGGAAGACCATTATATCAGAAGGCTTAGATGCCAATTATCAAGACATGATCAATTATTCCTTATTCGCTTTAATAAAAATTGAAGAAAAGAACCAATAATAGAGAATATGACACTTACTACCGTTTTTACTTATGTTGCTATCGCAGCAGTTGTGCTTACCTTGCTCACAGAATTTGTGTTCAAAGCACGCAAAAATTGGATCACCACTTATTTCCAGCATTTTACCGGAGCCTTATTTGTTTTCTCTGGTTTTGTAAAAGCAATGGATCCCTTAGGGACCGCTTATAAGATGGAGCAGTATTTTGCGGAATTCAAATACACTTTTGAGGAGACGTGGATGTCTTTTATTGCACCGCTTTTTCCAGTGCTTTCAGAATATTCGATCAGCTTTTCGGTTTTTATGATTGTGCTCGAAATTGTATTAGGAATCGCTTTGATCGTAGGTTCTCGACCGAAGCTCACCAGTTGGGTTTTTTTCCTATTGGTTTTCTTTTTTACTTTCTTGACGGGTTTTACTTATCTAAATGGACACGTTCCACAAGGCGCCAATTTCTTTGAGTTTGGCAAATGGGGCGAATGGGTAGAAACGAATATGAAG
>CAYQRA010000407.1:0-3957 GCA_964419315.1 uncultured Saprospiraceae bacterium
AAAAGGCCTACTCAATCATCAGACGCAGGGTTTTAGTCAGTCCATTACTTTTTAGGTTTAGGAAAAACACACCACTCGGCAGGTCCTCCATATCTAAAGCATAAGAATTACTACCCGAGGAAGTTTTGATCCTTTCTGCAAAGACATTTTTACCCAACACATCAAACAACTGAACTTGAATATTTCGAGCACTAAAATCTTCGATCTGCAATACAAAGCGTCCATCATTTGGATTTGGAACAACTAATGCAGAAAACCTATTGTCCAAATCTTCCACATTGGTATTGATCAGTACTTCTATTTTTTGGGTGATCGTAAGTGGCCCACAGTTTTCAGATTCGACGGTCAAAGTAACGTCAAAAGAATCTTGTTCAGCATACGTATACACTGGATTCATTTCGGTAGAAGTATTTCCATCTCCAAAATCCCAAAGGTAACTAACTACATTGGTGACGGTACTGGTGAAAGTGACCACTCCATTATCATTCACAAAATCAAAATCAGCTGTTGCCAAAGGCGACACATCGATTTGTTGTTTAAAGGTATCTACTCCGTTGAGGTTCGATACAATGAGGGAAACTTCTGGCATTCCTGCGGTCGACCAAAAAACGGCACCGGGATCCTTCTCCGTAGAAGTCTGTGGTGTAGCATCTGTACCGAAGTCCCATTCATAAGTATCAATCAGGCCTTCCGATGAATTTTCAAAAACCAATGATTGTAAAACGCAGATCGTTGTATCTGGCGTAAAAGAAGCTGTTGGGGTAGTGGTATATTCCGCAATATTGATATTATCTAAGTAAAGATTATTTACTTTTCGCGTGGTGTTGACAAATTTCACAATAATATCTTTACCAATAAATTCCGTCAATGAAAGTCCTTCGCGAACCCAATCTTCTCCCTTTGTCGGACTCCATCCAAACTGAGTAAGATCTACGGTTTTGAGTCCTGTTATATTCGAATCATAGATAATGCCTTCAAATTTATTTCCACAATCTGAAAAGACTTCAATTTGCAGTCGATCCGATTGCCCCGTACCGGATAAAGCATAAGCTCGATCAAAAAACAGAACAGGGAAAGAAGAACTGGTAAGGTCAATCGGAAAAGAAGTGAGTTCATCTTTTTGATTGACGGTATTATAATCTTGGTTGGGAAATAAGGCAACTTGACCTAAATTACCGTTGATCTGAATGGCTTCCCCGCCAATCCAAGTGACACTATTATCCGCGTTTTTGATTTTCCAATCCATGGGTGGAAAATCATTACTCTCAAAATCTTCTACGATACCTAAATCTGCTGGATCAGTAAATACAGTGACGTTAATGGTTCTTGAAGTGGTATCATCCATTCTCAATTCATCATCGAGCAAATCTACCCAAGATAATATTTCATGAGTGCCATCCTCTGTAAAGCTAAAAGGCATTGGAAATTCAAAAACTTCTAGCATTCCTACCTCCAGAACATCGGTATAAACAGCACTTACCGGTGGCTCATTATCTATTTGATAATAAACATTAAAATTCGTTTGATCCATTTCTCCTTTATTCTGAACCCTCACCCTCAAATTATCTTCCACGACTCCACAACCTCCAAGCTTATTCGAATTGGTAATGCCTACGGCAGATAAGTTATCATTAACAATACAATTTATAAATCCGAGGTACTGATGTTGAATCGCAATGGTTCGTTGGCTGACAAATTGATTGGCACCCCGCGCTCTTACCGCTATCCAAAAAGATTCCTCAGGATTGGTCACTGGAAGTTCATAGAAATTATCCGTCGTTTGAGCGATGGAGTCCATAAATTTATCGCCCAATAAAAAGATATCATAAGCTTCTGCTAAATCCGTAGAATCCCAGGAAACAGTGACCGAGTAGGGACAAACCTGATCTATTTTGAAATTGAACGGAGGAGTAGCAATCGTAAAGAATTCATCGTTGGTATCCGAATAAATTCCATTTCTAATTCGAACTAAAACTTCTCCATGTCCATGCTCCATAGGTACATCCCATTCGTAGAATCGGCCAACAGAAGCAATGGTATCAATATTTATCCAATCCATTCCTGCATTTAAAGAATAATCCAAAATAAAATCATCTTCTGTATCAAAGGCATCCCAGTTGATTAATTCCTCTCTTCCAGGGATAAAACCTTCTCCACCATTAGGGTAAGTAAGGGTGATTTCATCTCGGATAAATTCATAGATGATGTGATAAGAATGATTGCCAAAAGGCAATTCAAAACCATCGACTACCAATTCATAAGTTCCTGCTTCTGGATCATTAATTAAAACCTGCTCCATATTATTGAGATTGTCGACCCCCCGAGTAGCAGGTTGGTTTAAAGCGGTAGAATTTGCCGTAGGATCTAAAATCCAAGGCAGTGTTTCCACTCCTCCCGGGCCAATTCCTTTTAGGTTTAGATCATTGATTAGCGATTTGCCAACAGAAGGCGCTGCTTGTTGGTCCGCCCAGTACAACATAAACCGGACTTGCCGAACATTGGCAGGTACTTCAATTTGATGAGTCTTTTGCGACCCTGGATCAACATTATCTTTAAAGTATCTTTTCTCTTCTAAAGTTTTTACGGCTTTGAGGGCATTTACATGACCCCAACCGGTACGAAAGTCTGGGCCTTCTGCTTGCATATCATTTGCCGAGTTGATCAAGATTCCTTTCATCAAAGCAGACTCCGGCATTTCCCCATTATTGAGTTCTTGATAAGCTTGGTAGAGCTGTGCCATTACGCCCATGATTCCGGGAGCGGCAGCAGAAGTTCCTCCAAAATTCATGTATTCATTATTTGGAGCAGTAGAAACATGGCCAGCGCCATGAGCACAGATATCTGGTTTTATTCTACCATCATAAGCAGGACCCCGGCTACTAGAACCTTCTAGTAAGAAGATATCTCCTAGATTACCCGTGGCAATTACATTTTTTCCTTGCTTATGACCACCCGTGATATTACCCCAACCAGCACCCGCGCCATAATCACAATTGCTAAAGCCATCATTTCCGGCAGAAAAAACATGCATGAGGCTTGGATTTTCATAGACCTGACGGTCGACGGTTTCTGTGATTTCTGTATAGCCTGCATTACAGCCGTTACTATAAGATGAGTTGGTTAAAACGACTCCTTCATTGAGGTGTAAATCTAAGGTGTTGTCTAAAAAGTCGGCGACATAATCTTTATTGAAAATGGTAGCTCCGGCGGCCATTCCGCGTTGGTCAGGGTCTAAATTTCCAGCACCAACCGAAATACCAGCGACTCCGTCGCCATGGGTTTCAAATGCTGCAAAGTCCATAGAAAGTTCCGTCAATCTTCCTTCAAAATCAATATGTGGTCCAAGTGCTCCATCATCTCTTACCAATACAGCAATGCCCGAACCATCGTAGTGACGTCCCATTTGAGTAGCGCCATCCAGTGAATTACTTCGGTGCATTGATCTTCCACGATCACTTTCGGGGATCCCTTCTCCAGGAATTTGATTGACAAAATTAACGATCGGATGTTCTAACAACCAATCCAAATCTTTAATTTGAATTTGCAATTGGATCAGATTCATAAAATCTGGTGCCTTTATAATTTCTAGGCCTTTTGATTCAAAAACAGATCTTACATAAGTACTGCTAATATTTCTAGGATAGCGAACCGCTAAGCTCAACCAATCTCCATCTCTGGCCCAATCATCGAAATTTCTATCCGCAACCACAAAACTAGTTTTCCAGTCTTTGTCCCATTTGCTGATCGCCCGCACATTAAAGTCCCTTAATTTCGCAAGATCAAAATTTGCAGGAAAACTTGCCAAATAGGCTTTATTGGGAATGTAATCCAATAGTTCAATTCCACTCCTTTTCAAGGCTTCGAGTTGAGCGAGATCAGGCAATTCATAAAACTGAACCAAACGATAGAATTTCCCTTGAATCAATTCTTTGGATGCTGGATATAATTCAGCTCCTA
>CAYQRA010000407.1:3967-6460 GCA_964419315.1 uncultured Saprospiraceae bacterium
TCCTAAGGCGTTTACATTTTCTTGCAATTGAACGCGCTCTTGCAAAAGAAGCAATTCGTAAGGATCAGATTTTAATTGAGCAGAAAGAATATTGCCCAGAAAAAGAGTGAAGAAAAGAGGAAGAAAGAGTTTTAGTTTCGACATTTTGCTACAGGGGTTTTAACATTTTTGTAAAAAAATATTCTTGCCAAGAAATTTCTTCTAAGATTTACTCTATGGTAAGTTAAACACAAAGAAAATCATAGTAAGAACCAATTATCTAAGTTAGTAAAATGCTGTTCTAATCAAAAAATAATCAGCTAAATTGGAAGATAATGTCCTCCGTTGTATAAATAAAGACTCATTTATTGGACTTCCCTATCCTTTTGCATTCCCTTAGATGGAAATACAACTTTTAATCCGTCAATTTGTTTAACTTTGGTTCAATGACTTTTTCTCTAGGAAGGACCTGAAAAGTCGAAATACTCTTGGAAATAAAGATTAATTTAGGATAAAATTTAAATAAAAAATGAAAAAAGTAATAGCCTTTGGAGCTAGTAATAGTAAAAATTCAATCAATAAAAAATTAGCCATTAGTGCTGCTAAGCAATTAAAATCCGCTTCCCCCGAAATTCTTGACCTCAATGACTTTCCGCTACCGATATACGGAATTGATGAAGAGACAAGTAATGGGTTTCCTGAAAAAGCAGAAGCATTTAACGTTTTATTGCAAAAAACGGATGGTATCATTATTTCTTTAGCAGAACATAATGGTAGTTATAGTGCGGTTTTCAAAAATCTCTTTGATTGGTTGTCAAGAATCGAAAATAGTGTTTGGAAAGATAAGCCAATGCTTTTGATGAGTACCTCTCCGGGGGGTAGAGGTGGGCAAGGGGTCTTGACCACAGCGAGTGCCACTTTTTCCCGAATGGGAGCCAAAGGCTTGGTTGTTTTTTCTTTGCCTTCTTTTAATCAAAACTTTCAGGACGGAATGGTGGTAGAGGAAAACCTTAAAACGGAATTTCTTGCTGCGGTAGCTGCTTTTGAAGAACAATTATAATAGATAGGCTCTGGAATTATTTTAGGGGGTAGGCGGTATGGGGTATGAGGTAAACGGTGTGCGGTATGCGGCGAACGCATTAATCCGTGGAACCGTATACCGTACACCGTATACCACACACCTTCCATCCCCTAAATCATTACACTTGATCGTTTAAATATCACCCTAAGCATACCGCTCCAAGTTGGTCAGTTGTGCTTCAATAGCCGTGCGGAATTCTGCTTTCATTTCTTTGACCAATTCTGCCACTGGCAAAACATTGTGAATCGTAGTCACCCCCTGCCCTGCTGACCACAGCGTTTTCCAGGCACTAGTCTCCGCCTTATCGACATCTAATTCTTCTCCGAAATTGATCTTTACTTTTCGGGTCAGCATTTCTTCTGTAATCCCAACGGACTCTAAACTAGCCCTTAGAAAATTGGCATGTACTCCAGAAATCGCAGCCGTATAAACGATATCACTTGCATTGCTATCAATGATCATTCGTTGATAATCTTCACTTGCTTTACTTTCCTTGGTGTTGATAAATCGGGTTCCCATATAGGCCAAATCTGCCCCCATCTGCAAAGCAGAAGCAACATCCCTTCCGGTACTTAGACAACCAGATAATAATATCGTTTTATGGAAAAAACTTTTCACCTCTGCCACCAATGCAATCGGATTGATGGTACCTGCATGTCCACCCGCTCCTGCTGTCACTAAGATCAAACCATCAACGCCAGCTTGTGCTGCTTTTTCGGCATGTCTCTTTTTAATCACATCATGAAAAACCAAACCACCATAAGAATGCACCTGATCAATCACATCGGATACCGCCCCCAGTGAAGTGATAATCAAAGGAACTTTATGCTTAACGCAGATGTCTAAATCCGCTTGCATCCGCGGATTACTCGCATGGACAATTAGGTTGACTCCAAATGGGGCTGCTTTTTTTCCCGTTTCTTTTTCAAAATCCGCCAAGGCCGTTTTGATGGTTATCAGCCACTCTTCAAAGCCTTCACTACTTCGATTATTCAAAGCAGGAAAAGTTCCGACGATTCCATTTTTGCAACATTCGATTACCAATTGTGGCCCAGAAATTAAAAACATCGGGGCAGCAATAACGGGGAGATTCAACTGATCGATAAAGGGTGCTTTATTTGACATTTTTTCTTTTTGAAATTTCTAAATTAAAACAGCTTCTTAGTCCATACCAATCACCAACTTTCCACGCACCTTCCGGTTCATCATTTCTTCCAAAGCATCCGGTACTTCGACGAGTGGATAAACGGCATGTAGGTGTGGTTTCAATTTTCCTTGCGCATACCATTGCATTAATTCCATGGTATTTTGAAAATTTTTCTGAGGTGTTTTCATGGCAAAATTCCCCCAAAAAACACCGACAATTGCACAGCCTTTAAGCAATGCCAAATTGAGCGGAATTTTAGGAATATTGCCAGCTGCAAAACCAACGA
>CAYQRA010000408.1:0-6447 GCA_964419315.1 uncultured Saprospiraceae bacterium
CCATAAAAAAAGCGATTTACTCGGCCGAGTAAATCGCTTTTTTTATTAAACCATACGGTCCTTAGAAAGGACTAGCATATCTAGGGTCTTGCAAGAAAGCATCATCGGTCAGGGTATTTAAGAACGCGACTAGTGCTTGTTTTTCGCTGACGCTAAGATTCATTCTAATCGCTCCAAATCCTCCACTATTTGATTGTAAATGCCAATCTAAATTAGGGTGATTTTGTACGCCTTCATTATAATGGTCGATTACTTCTTCTAGATTAGCAAAACGGCCGTCATGCATATAAGGTGCGGTACGCGCAACATTTCGCAGAGATGGAATACGGAAAGATCCTCCTCCTGCTCCTTCATCGGCATAATCCGTATCCAAACCAATATTAAAAGTTCCTCCCCAGCTATTTGTAAAATTATGTTGAGGGAGGGGGCAACTAGCACATTTGGCCTTAGACGATTCAAAAACCTCCATTCCTTTTTTCTCTAGCGCTGAATAATTTGAAAAATTATTATCCAAACCACGATCGTATTTAGAATCAAAAGAAACCATCGAACGCATAAATTGAGCGAGTGCTTTTGAAATCCGATCTTCCGTTACTTCTGGTGTACCAAAAGCAGATTCAAACAAACTACCATAATACTCTACGGTACTCAATTTAGCGGCTAGCTTATCAAAATCTTCCATTCCCATCTCAATGTGATTTTCAACAGGCTTTAGGACTTGCTCTTCCATTTTCAAATTTTGCGCATCCCAGAAAAAAGAAGTGTTGTATTTAAGGTTGGCAATCGCCATGGAGTTTCTTTTCGTTTTTCTTCCTTCAAAACCTTCACTCAAAGCGGCATCATCTGCAAAGGCCATGTTCTGTTTGTGGCAACTGCCACAAGAAACACGATTGTTGAGCGACATTTTTTTATCATAAAAAAGTACTCGTCCAAGAGTAGCTCCTTCATTGGTTAATTTATTGTTAAGGGGGGTATTGTCGACCAGATTATTGACCGCAGAAGCCGGAATTGTTACATCCGTATAATCATGAAGGTCAGCAGGGAGATTCAGTTTATCTACTTGAACATTCGGAAATTTCTCTTCGGTATCTTTACAGGAGACCAAAAATATTCCCAAAAAAGCAAATAGCAGAAAGAGCGTGGAAGTTGTTTTCATATTCTTATTTTTATTTATAGCAACATGGAATTTACCTACTGTCAAACAGGCCTACCCTATTATCAAATATAGTGGTGAATTGCAATTTGACAATTTAATGACTCAAAATACATACTTAGAACGATTAAAATCCCGAAAACGATTCCTTTTCAAGGATTTTAACATCTTCCTCCCTTAAAACGGGCTAATTATAAAGCTATTCGCTTAGATTCTTTGATAAATCCAATAAAAAGCCTCCTTCTAAAAACGAATGATCAAATATAAATTTACGGGTGGATCAAAGCGAATAGGATATTCAAACGTAACCGTTTTGGAATCAAACACTGGAAGATTTTGGGAATCTACCTCTTCTACTTTTTGAATAATAAAAGCATGAAACGCCGTTTCTGTAGCAAAAGAAATATGGGGATTTAGCCAAAACCGTACCCCTACCAAAGGCCCTCCTCCGATTATATTCTCTCTTTCTCTACTCGTGATGACATCAAAACTAGAAGTAGCAACATCCTCAATAAAAGAAGTCCCTCCGATTAAATCCAGTCCACTGATGAGCGACCAACGTTCCATCAGTTTTTTACGCCATTCAATTCCAAGCCTCGTTCTAAATTTAAAATCCGTAGTCCCTCTTTCATCCAAAATAGATTCCTGCTCACTTTTTAGGCTAAAGCCTAAGCCAAGCCCAAACCGTAAACCAACATTTCCTTTCCCCATTTTATATCCGATCTGATAGGATTCCCCAATATCTTCAAGATTTACGTTCCCCAAAATTTCTTGTAATAGAAAGACCGAATTGAATTCCAATTCATGCCAACGTTGATTCTCAGTATCAGAATTTTTCCTTTTCGTTTTATTTTGTGCCATCAAACTCAAGGTAAATACCAGCAGCAATAAGGTAATAGAATATTTTTTTATCAAGGAAGTATTAAGTGCCATTAGCGTTTATTTTTTAGGAAAAGAAATACTTAAAAAGAAATTGCTCGAATAACTCAATGAAGTTGTTCAAAAATTGCTGCTTGAAGTGAAAAAGAGGGATTTTCGTTCAATTCAAGGCGTCAAAATCGAAGCGTAGCCGCGCTACGTTAGATTTTTACAACGCAGAAGTGGACAAAAAGACCCTTTTGCAAGCAAGTAAGTAGTTTTTAAACAACTTCAATATTTGAAAACAAAGATCAAACCTGTTGGTGGTCGCAAATTAACACCAATGCCAGTACTTGGTCCAGCAGATACGGTCAAAAAAGCAGATCCTTCCGTCAGCAGACTAATCCTTTTATTGATATCAAAACTAATCCCAACTATGGGCCCATAGCCCAAACCAACTCCGGCGGAGAAAGCACTATTTTCAAAAAAGAGCAATCCATCGGAACCAAAATTGATCTGCCAACGCCCCGCCTTCAGGATGGTCCGTTCACTACCGATTGCTATTGAAAAAGCAGCATTGGCAAAATCACCAACTCCTACCTTGCCACCAAAACTCAATCGAAATCGCTTTCCCGGTTTTTTCTTTAAAGGGCTTTTAAAAATAAAAGAATATAAACCTGCACTTTCACCATCATTTGGTAAAATCGATGTTTGACTCAACAAGCCGGTGATGTTTAAACCGGCGTATCTATATTTTACCGCTAAGGAGTCCTGACTAAAGATTGCGCTACTATTCAATAGAAATAGTAATAAAATCAAGTAATATTTTGACATTGACATAGTCTTAGAAGGGTTCGTTTTCTAGCAAAAAATAGCAAGATAGGGATTAAAATGAAAAGCAGGATAGGATAAAAAAAGGCATTTACCTAGAAGGATTGCCCTCATTCCTCTAAAAAAGCCATAATTTCCAATGCGATCCTAGCATTTTTTCAACAAACAGCAAAGAGTATTTATTATATTTGCAGCCATTGTCTGAAGTCTGGACAAGATTCAACTGTTTTAGTAGGCATTCTTTAAGGAATTTGGCAGAAATCAAAGATAGAACCAATGAATTAATTCCTTTGTTTTCCGTCCCGAAGAAAAGGCCACGAAAGTAAAAAATAAAAAATTATGTTTGATAATCTTAGCGACAAATTAGAAGGAGCGTTTAAGACGCTGAAGGGAGATGGAAAATTAACGGAAATCAACATCGCTCAGTCGGTCAAAGAAATTCGACGAGCATTAGTGGGGGCGGATGTCAACTATAAAATTGCTAAAGAATTTACGGATAAAATAAAAGAGCAAGCTCTTGGTACCCGCAATGTCCTTTCTGCCGTAAAACCGGGAGAATTGATGATCAAAATCGTCATGGATGAATTGGTCGAATTGATGGGTGGACAAGCGGTAGGCATCAATGTAAAAGCAAGCCCAGGGATTGTCCTAATTGCCGGACTACAAGGATCGGGTAAAACAACCTTCTCGGGTAAGTTGTCGCTTTTCCTTAAGGAAAAAAAGAAACATCGCCCATTATTAGTAGCCTGTGATGTCTATCGACCAGCAGCCATTGATCAATTAGGGGTTTTGGCGGAGCAAGTGGGTGTTCCCATTTATAAAGAACCAGAAAATAAAAACCCTGTTGAGATTGCCCAAAATGCGATTAAGCATGCAAAGCAACATGGTTTTGATGTCGTCATCGTGGATACCGCTGGTCGTTTGGCCGTGGACGAACAAATGATGAACGAGATTGAGGACATTAAAAACGGGATTCAACCGACCGAAACGCTCTTCGTCGTGGATGCCATGACTGGACAAGATGCGGTCAATACCGCCGCTGCCTTTAACGAAAGAATCAATTACGATGGCGTCGTGCTAACGAAGATGGATGGTGATACCAGAGGTGGAGCTGCCCTTTCTGTAAAATATACGGTTGGCAAACCGATCAAGTTTGTCAGTATGGGAGAAAAGCTCGATACCCTCGATGTATTCTACCCAGAAAGAATGGCGCAAAGAATTTTGGGAATGGGAGACATCGTCTCCTTCGTGGAAAAAGCACAGGATCAATTTGATGAAAAAGAGGCGAAAAGAATTGAAAAGAAAATTCGTAAAAATAAATTTGATTTCAATGACTTCCACAGTCAGCTCAATCAAATTCGCAAAATGGGAGATCTTAAAAGCCTGATCAATATGATCCCCGGAATGAATAAAATGACCAAAAACCTAGACATTGATGATTCTGCCTTTAAAAAAGTAGAATCCATTATTCAATCCATGACGGAGGAAGAACGAGGCCATCCCGAACTCCTTAATATGAGTCGCAAACGTCGGATTGCTAAAGGTTGTGGGCAATCCATCCACGAAATCAATATGTTTATCAAACAATTTGATCAAATGCGGAAGATGATGCACAAACTCAGTAAGGGAGGAAATATGAACAAAATGTTAGGTGGCATGCCTGGAATGGGTAAGTAAAATCTACGCTCCTATTCGCTCGTCCGATCGAAGCCTATTCAACTCTTTAAAGTGGTTGAATAGGCTTCTTAAATTTTATCAAGACTGTTAAAATAACTTTCCGCTATTCCCTAAAGGGAATACGCGAACAATCGGGTTTAGATTTTAATTATGGGGTATTTTCTAGGCGAAAAAAGATATGGGGTATCAATAGACTTTTAAGTCCTAACGAACAATATTGGGGGAGGAATAAATGGCGTTTTTGGGAAGTTGAAGACTGGTATGGAATCAACAGACCTAATTATAAGAGCAAACAAAAGGATTTACATTTCACTGGCCATCCTCCTAAAAAGGACAGTCTTTCGCCAATATCCTCTTCGTTTTGTATATTTGATCTTAAACCTCGCGGTAAAAACCAATTCGCCCTTAATGGCCAGAGATCCAATAAATATTTTCATTATTAAAGACGCTTCGGACGAAGCCTATGCCAATCGACTGCACGATCATATTTTTGCGGGAAAGAGTTCTTTAGACCATGTGCATATTCTTCCAATGGAGCCAGCAGGTGGAGATGAAAAATCGGTATTTTATGAAAACCAATTGAAAAAAGCCCATTTCGTTGTTTTGGTCGTAAGTGTCAAAGTACTGGTAAAATATGAGGAGGAAGCACGTTGGAAAATTGCTAGTCAGCTGCATAAAGATGCCCAGACAAAAACACGGGTAATTCCTATTTTAGCTCGCAATTGTCAGTACGAAGAATGGTTGGAAGAAGAATTTCCAATGGCCGAAATGTTTGCTTATAACAAACAACCCCTGTTTTTCTATAAAGAAGATGACCTCCCCTATCAGGAATACAGTCAGATGCTTTTCGAACTGATTAACAAAACCGAAAAGAATCAAGCGCCCAAAGAACGCAGTGCTAAAGAAAAAAAGCAATTTGCCGGACTCCTTTCCCAACTCAATTATTCCGAACAACCCGTTCAATTTCAAGAAGCCCAATTATTATCGAAGCAGAATTTTAAAAGCAATAAGACTTTTGCTTACCTCATCAAAGGAGAAGAAGGTTTTGGGCAAAATTGGTTGTACAATATTCTACGGCAAAAAGCCAAAGATCCAAATGTCTGGGGAGAATTAGAAGACCTAGAAGATATTCCCTACGAAGAAATACCTTTGAGCTTTGGGAGCGTTGCGATAAAAACCAATCCTGAAGCTATTTGGAGAAGCTTGGGAAAAACCTTGAGGATTAGTTCGATGGCCAGTGCCGAACAAGTAGTGGATGACCTTTGCAATACCCGGGCAAAAACCAGAATCATCGTTTTACGATTTGAAGATTTTGGGACTTGGACGGAAGAAATGGGGCGACAATTCATGGAAGTTTTTTGGAAAACTTTGGTGGAAGGTGCCGCTAATCCAAGCGACAACAAAACGCGCTATCCCATCTTTATGTTTCTCATCGATAATACCAAAGCTCATCCGACTTGCCCAATCACTTTTCTCTCCGGTTCCTCTACGACTTGGAATCCCGAGAAGGGAATCATTTTAAAAGAGCTGGATAATTTGTCTTTTGATGTTGTGCAAAGTTGGCTCCGCAATAATCGAATCAATTTTACCTCCTTTGATCCCAAATTAATATTAACCCTATCCAATAGTGATAAATTAAATAATTTCACCTCCGAAATCTTAGCGGATACGGAGGATGGAAAACCTGATATCGTACTCGAAAAAGTGAGTCAAAAATTTAATTTCAATTTCTTTGACATTCAAGATCAACTAGCTGAAAATGAATAATCATCCAAACTATATCGCAGAAGCATTTCTGGCAGATAAAACGCAAGAATACATCCAAATCGGAGGAACGGAAGAGCCGTACATCGCTTCCCGTGGCTTAATCGAAGCCATCAATTTGGCGATACTTTTACAAAAACCGCTCCTCCTCAAAGGAGAACCGG
>CAYQRA010000409.1:0-6441 GCA_964419315.1 uncultured Saprospiraceae bacterium
TGAGAGATTTATTGATTGGAAGTACGCCTGTTGGTTGGATGCTGGATCTCCATTATCTATTAATGATCGGTTTAGCCATTGCTTTAAGTTTTTTCTTTCGCCAATCCATTCAAAAACTTCGCCGGACCTTATTCCTTTTTGATACCATCGGTATTGGCCTCTTTACCATTTTGGGTTTGCAAAAAACTTTGGTTTTGGGAATTTCGCCTGTCATTGCGGTGATGATGGGAACCGTCTCTGCAGTATTCGGTGGAGTCATTAGGGATATTCTTTGCAATGAGGTGCCCTTAATATTTCGAAAAGAGATTTATGCGACCGCTTGTATCGCAGGAGCCTGTCTTTTTTTAGTGCTCCAAAAACTAAACTTAGCTTATTATTGGACGGTACTGATCACCGTATTTTTCATTATCATCTTAAGAACTTATTCTGTAAAAAAACATTGGTCTCTTCCTATTCTTTCCTAGTGGTAAAAATCACTCTATTCTGCAGCTTAGAAGCTGTTAAAAAAAGGAATAAAAAAAGGAAATCATTTGGCAATGATTTCCTTTTTTGGGTTTAGAAGTTGTGGTAAACCTCGTGGATTCAGATTGACTTTATCTTACAAAAGGATCTGAAAATTTAGGGTCCGTGATCAAAACTTCATCGGTAAAAGTATTAAGGAAGGCAACGATGTTATCTACCTCTTCTTCGTTAAGATTTAATACCGTTGGGTCTCCCGTTGGATCCCAACCAAAATCACCTCGGAGTCGAGAATCAAGGTGCGGATGATCCTGAATGCCTTTATTATAATGATTGACTACTTCTCGCAGATTAGCAAAACGGCCATCGTGCATATAAGGCGCAGTCAATGCTACATTTCTTAGGCTAGGGACAAGAAAATTTCCATTCCCCATTCCATTGTCTTCGTATTCTACATCTAGTCCGATATTGGCAACATCTTCATCATTCCATCCTCTCATATTCACACCACTGTGGCAATCTGCACAGCGGGCTTTCCCCCAAAACAATTCTGCTCCGGAGGCTTCTGATGCCGTAAAGTCTTCCGAAGTAACGAAAAACTCACCACCAGCTTTATCAAATTTAGAATCAATACTTACCAATGCATTTAGAAATTGAGTCAAACCATCTGCGATTCTTTCTTTGGTGATGTCAGGACTACCATAAGCAGCGTTGAACAAAGCAGGATAATAATCTGTGTTGGCCAACTTCACTTCTAATTCATCCAATTCTTCCAATCCCATTTCGATATGATTACCAATTGGTTCAAGCACCATTTCATTAAGTCCAGTTACTCGGCCATCCCAGAAAAAAGTTTTCTTGGTAAAGCAATTGACGATCGACTGCGCATTTCTAGGTGTTTCACCTCCATCAAATCCAATACTTGCTGCGACCGGATCACTAAAGGCAAATTCTTGTTTGTGGCAAGAACCACAAGAGACCAAATTATTAACCGAAAGTTTTGTATCGTAGAAAAGTACACGTCCGATAGTCGCTACCTCGTTAGAGATGGCATCTAGAGATTGGGTATTCACGAATTGATTTTGAAAACCTTGAGGTAGCTCTGCTACCTTATAATCTGCTACTTCTGTTGGAAGTTTGAGGTTATTATTTTTGTAAGGAAGATCTTGATCTGCCTCTTTATTACAAGCCGTAAAGACCACCAGAAGGGCGCAAAGGAAAGTAAAAGAGACTATTAAGTTTTTCTTTTTCATAGCCAAGGGTTTTAATTTTTATCAATGTATCCCTAAATATAAGGATTTTAAAAGTCAAATACTGTTAAATTATTTTTCAGAATATGCAAAATTGTATACTGTTAGGCTTTTGTTTATGCTAGAATTGATACTGGATAAAAAAGGTAGCTGGTAGATTGATTCTCAACTCCGTACTTTCTATACTTCCTAGTTCGTCATCAAAATCGGGGAAATTCTTGAATAATCGACTGGTTTGGGCACTGGATTCGGTGTAATAAAAAGCACCTTCTGTAAGAATACTCAGTCTTTTGGTAATGGCAAATTTTAGCCCTAATACAGGACCGAATCCCCAGCCTTGGGTAAAAGTCCCCGTCGTGACGGCATCAAAACCAGTATCAAGAATGACATTTTCTTTACTAGAAAATAAAATACCATCCGCTCCGAAAGTTCCAATCCAGCGTTTTCCAAACTCCTGTTGCCATTCCAAACCAATCCGTAAATCAAAGCCCATATCTTCTACAGTTCTAGAATCCGCAAATTCCCCTTCTCTTTCTACTACTCGTTGTAAATTTCCGCCGCCGCCAACACGCAAAGCTATTTTTCCGAGCATAAATTTTCCATTCAACAAATAAGGATTAGTATTGACTGCTTCAGAACCGCCGCCCAAAAAACCACCAATCAACAAAGGTGCATTGATTCCTATTTGAAAATGAATTGGAATTTTTTTCTTTACTTTTTCTATTTCCATTTCCTCCATGGCAACTTTTTCCACAGGCTCAGCCGACGGTGGATTGGGGTCTACTTGGGCAGAGACTTGCCAAACCGGAATGAGCAATAAGATTAAAAAAGAGAGCAGACGCAGGACTGAATTATTTTTGGTGTTGGTCATTGATATAAAATTGATCGTCTAATAGAATTTATCTTAAGTCGTTTTAGAATAGACTCTAATTTTTAAAATTGTAATGGCCGAATAAAAGAAACTATCTCAAATCCAACTTCTCGAAAACCGACAACGTAAATGATATCCTCTTCATTCGAGGGTTCTAAATGTTGAACAGAATTCATCGAAACATCCACAAATTCCTCTTCTATAAGACTTGGAAAAGAAACAGGCTGCAGGAAACCAAAAAATGAAAACCCAGCAATTAATTTATCTCCTGCCGAGTTAAAAGCGAAGGCAGAAACAGAAGAGGAGAAAATATTAGGACTGATTTTGAGAGCTAGATTAGTGTCAAATACCGTTCCTGTCCGGTAGGGAATAATATTTTGTTTGTCGGGACTGATGACAATCTTACCCAAAAGCGTACCATTGGTAGCTCGATTTTCGCGAACCTCTAATACAGAGCCATCCTCTCCAATTTTATAGTACATGATTTCGAAGGAAGTCGCTTCAACCAACTCATTCGTCGCTTCATTCAGCATCGTCAGTCGACGTTCGGAAGAACTGACCATAGTATTAATAGAGCCCGCTTGTGAAAAATCAGAACGTCGAATAATCCGCAGTGACTCAGAAGAAAAATCAGTACTCATAAATAATAAACCTCGATTATTATTCGCCATTGCATAAACCTCTCTTCCGACTGAAAAGGCATTGATCTCTGCCAAATTCCCCGCATTATAGATCGTGATCAAGCCATTACTTTGTGAACTAATATACAACTCTTGAGTCCCTCCATTATTTCCCAACATAAAATCTCTAAAATTGGTAATCCCAGAAATTTCATGAGTAATCTTATTGCTTGCAACATCATACCTTGAGACCCGTCCTTGACTTAGCTGAGCTAGAAAAAAGGCATCTTGTTCTTTACTGTAGATAATTTTTTCAGCAGCAAAATCAAAGGTCAATATATTTTGCACCACTTTGACAGAAGGGCTTTCCAAAAAGCGATCTCCAATATCAACATAAACCTTATAATGTAATTCCGTCTCAAAAGGAGCACTGTTATCAACAAAAGTTGATTCGGTAAGATCGTCAATTCTGCCCACAATAATATTTGCAGAAGGTTGAAGAGAAGAAGGAATAGAATCAAAAGATCGGACGACAAGGTATTCGTTAAAGGTCGAAATATTCGTCTCGGTCCAAGAGAGGGTAAACAGCGACCCTTTTACTTCGGAGGTAAGTTCAATGGGAAAGTTTTTATCCGTATTGTCTATTACTTCTTTTTCGCAAGAATAGCAAAATAGCAATAGGAGTACCATTAAGGGGAAAAGTTGGCGCATGATGTTTTAGTTTTGAAGTCCTCTGGAAGGAGGTATATACTTAGTAACGTAAAAAAAAGAAAAAGAGTGGCTCTCCGCTTAAAAAAAACCAATTTTAACAGGGAAGTTGTTTTAAATCTCAGAGTATCTTTTGCAAGAAAAGCCAAGATTACTTTTACAAAATAGAGGAGAGATATTACTTCTATCTTTTAAAATATCGTAACCTATGTAGGTTTGGGAAGTGGCGTCCATTTTGATTCAAATTCGGAATAAGGATTACCAATTCGATATTGCTCCAAAAAATGCTTAATGGTAGGAGACATATTCTTTGGCAAATCATCGAGTGGCGCCCAAACCGTTTCTTTAAATTTTTTGGGTTCTCGACTTTCTACCTCTCCTCCCCATTTCACCGCTTTGAAATACAAAACGATTCTGGTTTCTGAGACATTCTTTTTTTTCAACAAAGTATGTACCAATCTCAAATTTTTAGCCTTTAATTCTATCCCCGCTTCTTCCATACTTTCTCTCACCAAGGCAGGTTTTACCAATTCGTATTTTTCTACAGTCCCCCCTACCAACGTATATTTACCTCCATTCCGATTGGTCTGCTTCAGTAGTAGAATCTTACCTTTATGCTCCAGCAATAATCTGGTTTTCAAATATAATTTCGAACTTTTCATTTATTAGTTGGGATAATAGGTTGTTAATCCAAACAAAAATTCTTTTTCCGTATTACTTATACAAATATATTTTCTTTCTCGGTTATTTTACCATTTAAATTAAAATAAAACATTGTTGGGCTTTCTCCTTTTTGTGTCTTTTTTACAACGAACTAGGTAATTCCTCTCTCTTTATTTTAAATTTGCCCTTGTTTAGGCTCGAAATGCTATCCATGAAAGGCCTATTAAAAAACAAAGTCCTCTTCTTTTAAGGGTTCCATTTAACGAATCCGTCTTAACCAAACGGACTCAAAAGCACTTCCTTAAGGTGTTTATTGTTAAATGTTAAATGAAAAAGATTGGACTCATTTTTTCAAGGTCATTTAGTTCTCTTTTGTAAAAGAAGCTTTATATTTAAGAGATGCCTATTATTTACCAGAAAAGATAAGCTCTTTTATTTGCTTTGGTCATCACTAAAACTACACTACCATGCGTCGATACAATAATGTCCTCGAAGCTATCGGAAATACTCCGCTCATCAGGCTCAATAAATTTTCCAAATGGATTAAATCCACGATCTATGGGAAAGTAGAGGCTTTCAACCCCGGTCATTCTACCAAAGATAGAATCGCCCTTTTTATGATCGAAAGCGCAGAAAAAAAAGGACTGCTCAAACCCGGTGGCACCATCATCGAAACGACCTCCGGAAATACGGGCTTTAGTTTAGCGATGATCGCTATCGTTAAAGGCTATCGCTGTATCCTCTCAGTTAATGAAAAAACTTCGGCAGAAAAAGTAAATCTCCTGCGAGCATTAGGAGCAGAAGTTATTATTTGCCCCACCAATGTACCGCCTGAAGATCCTCGTTCTTATTATTCCCGCGCCAAAGCGCTTTCTGAGGTCATTCCCAATTCTTTCTACGTCAATCAATACTTCAACGAATCTAATATTGAAGCTCATTACGCGACTACAGGCCCTGAGATTTGGAAACAAACAGAAGGTAAAATCACCCATTATGTTGCCACAGTAGGAACGGGTGGAACGCTTTCTGGAACTGCTCGATACCTCAAAGAAAGAAATCCAAACATCAAAATCATCGGCGTAGATGCCTATGGCTCTGTTCTACAAAAATACCACGAGACCGGAGAGTTGGACAAAAAAGAAATTTACCCGTATAAATTAGAAGGCGTTGGAAAAAACATCATTCCGAATAATGTCGACTTTAGTATCATCGACAAATTTGTAAAAGTAGAAGACAAAGCCAGTGCTTTCCGGGCTCGCCAATTGGCCAAACGCGAAGGGCTCTTTGTTGGGTACTCTAGTGGCGGAGCCATGCAAGGCGTTTTTAAAATTCGAGAAGAATTAAAAGAAGACGATGTCGTCGTCGTACTTTTCCCAGATCACGGCTCTCGCTACCTTGGAAAAATATTCAACGATGAATGGATGGAGGAAGCAGGATTCCTTTATGGTCATCACAATTATAAATACATGCTTAAATTCCGTAAATTTTTACGAAGTATCTAAAGGCTCTTAGTAATCCCTCAAAACAAACCGCAAAATGGCAAATGCAGCTTTCCGTTTTGCGGTTTTGAATTTTCAATTAATCCTGCTATTTAAAAACCAAGTCCTCTTCTAAATTTTCCCCCATTAGAGATTATTCTAAACCTACTATGAAAAAAATATTCGTCACTGGCGCAGATGGAATGCTGGGCAGCAACCTAGTCAGAGAACTCCTCCAACGCGGCTACCAAGTCAAAGCCTTCTTACTCCCCGATCGCCCAGTCAATACGCTAGATGGATTGGAGGTAGAAAAAGTATATGGAAATTTACTTTATGCCGAAGAAGTAAAAACAGCAATGGAAGGTTGTGATGCGGTGGTTCATGCGGCGGCC
>CAYQRA010000410.1:0-6427 GCA_964419315.1 uncultured Saprospiraceae bacterium
ACTTAGAATTCGAGGTCGGAGACCTCAACCTTGATCCGTCTACGACTTGTAAGTCCTAACGAACAGCTTGTTTTTTGTTGAAAACTACGAATTAAAAATAATGAAATTATTGTTTTTCATAGTTTTGGATTTGTGGGTTATCAACGGATGTGTTGGCATAAAAAAAAGAAAGGGGCTACCTTGCAAGATAGCCCCTTTCTTAAATAGGAAAATGTATACTAAGGCATTTTCCTAGAGAGTCTTTACTTTTATCGAACGATGGTCAATTTTTTATTGATAATCTGTTGGTTCGTTCGCAACTGCACAATGTAAAGTCCTTCAGAGAAATTATCAATGTTCAATTGTAGTCCCTGATTTCCTTTTTCCAAAATAACATTTTCGAGCTGACGACCAGAGAGGTCGTATAAACTCAATGTTGATCGTTGCGTCAAAGGTTGCGCCAATTGAATATCCACAATTGAGTTGGCAGGATTAGGGAATAATTGAAACTGATTTTGTTCGCTTGGATTGAAAGTACTTACTGGATTATTATTTGTGTTGATGTCAAAAGTAAACTTTGTGACCCCCAATAATCCACCCGTAACATCCGTAACGGTAAATAAGAAATCATCGACTACCGCATCATTTCCATTATGCGAATATTTCAAGGCATAATCATAGATGAAATCCTGTGGAAATGATCCTCCCACTTCGAAATCTGTACCATAAGCAGATAGAGTACCATGCTCTGGTAAACGCACTAGATTATAGATCAACTCGGTGGAGGTATTATCTGCATCCGTTACTTCCAAGTATTCTTTTGTGATGATTCCAGCATCTCCTGTCTTAACAGGAAGGATTTCATTAGTTACCAAAGTTGGATTTTTTACAGAAAAACCTGCACAAGTTTCGATGTTCCAAGAATTGACTTTTCCGGTGATAAATCCAGATTCTGTTACTTCAACTCTCAGCGTCCAATCTCCTCCAATTTCTTTACCATCAAAAGCACTTAAGGGCTCCTTAGGTTGATAGGGAGCAAAACTACTCGGAGGACAAATGATCGGACCACCTGCTTCGTCATTGAACGTAACCCGAAGTTCTCCAGTATTAAAGCAATCGTCAGACATTAGTTTTACCTTCGTTCCATCAGGTCCTTTTAGTTGAATATCAAGACCGCGAATGGGAGAGTAATCAATATTTAAGGCATTGACATCCAAATCTTCAATCGTACCCGTACCCGGTACAAATAAGACAGATTCTACGATCGTACCCACTTGTTTTGGGATAGGCAATTCTAAAGATTTGTTTTCAAACAAATTACAACTAAAGGCTTCCGTTTGGAAAACACTGTATTCCCATTGACCAGGACCACATTCGTTTTCTCCTCTTACTCTCCAATAAACCGTTGAAGTTTTATCGAAAATAACTGGAGGAACAAAATTAGGATCATTGAGTTTGTACTCACTATAAAGGAGGTCAGAGAAATCTGGAGAATAAGAAATTTCAATATCGTAGGTTTCTGCATTAGGCGTTTCTCCCCAAGTAAAATCAGGAAGACCTGCAACTGCATCTTCTCCATTGCTCGGTGTTTGTGGAACGACAGCAGAAAAATCGCTATTGATGATATTGATATGCAAATCTTGAGTAATCGTATTGCTGGCAGAAGTACTTACTAGTTTTAGGCCAATCAATTCGTCCAAATCAGAGTTGGTCAAATCAATTGATAGAGTCACCTTATCTCCAGGGAGGATTGGGTTTTTACTAAACGTAACATCTACATTATTAGGAACATTGGTGAGACTTAAATCAATAGGATCACTATAATTAGCGATAGAATTTGACGTCAATTCAAAAATGGCAATGTCTGGATTACAGTGGTTGAGGAGATAAGAATCTGCTTCAAGGCTATAGGCAGGAGTCGTTGCAGTGTTAACCTGAAAATTTCCTAGCGACATATTGAAGAAAATGCTTTCACTGGCTTTTACTTTAATTTTGGCATTATTTGTTTCGGTATCTGGGAAAAACACAAAATGAGAACCATCATTCAAAGTGCTTTTGGCTAAGGTATCCGTAAAATTGAATCCACCATCTGTAGAAAGCATAACATCTACCGTCTGACAGTTGACCGGAGCTTTATCAGTATTGGCGACATCCCAAGTGATCTCTACAAATTGTCCCCCTTCAAAACTGTTTACCACATCAGGGAAAGTTACTTTTAAAGGACCAGCTTCTTCCGTGGCTTTAAACGCAATTTCGTCCCAAGTCGTACCTCCTACTTCTTCGTTATTGTCACGTGCGGTAATTCTGAAATTAAAATCTCTGCTATAAGTCGCCAATACTTCTTCTCTTCTTGGGGTATTGAGGATGAGGTCCAATAATTTTGGAAAAGAACGGTGCAAAGATTGAGTTGGAGGAAAAGAACGGAAACTTGGAGCATTGCCCATTGGAAATCCAAGAGGACTGACTGGTCCAAGGTTATATTGTTCCCAAGTATACATTACATCATCGCCATCAGGATCATTTCCAACGGCAGTTAATTCAAAAGGAGTACTGATTGGAATATAAAAACCATCCTCCACTGGAATTTCAACTTCTGGATAATTATTATCGGTTTCTACTACTGTTCCACAATCTGATGCGGCTCCGTTGCTGAGGAAATTATACATGTCTTGTAGCGTACCGATATTATAATAATCATCTCTAACCGTTGCAATATTATTGCCCCCACAAAGACCACCATAAGAAAGGATGGTACTTCCACTACCCGGTTCGTGCCCATTACCAGCAGAACCAGAATTACAGTTATTGAAAGTATGTGCTCCACGCAATTGATGTCCCATCTCGTGCAAAGCGATACTGATCGGCCCCCAAGCGAGTGGATTAAAAGAATGGCAAGTGACTCCGCCACCTCTATTGTCGCTACAGAAAGAACCCAAATTGGCAATTCCACCAACATCATTACAACCACCAGTAAAAACATGTCCAAAGTCATAAGACCAAGAACCAATAATCGCATCTAGTACAGCCGTATTTTGACCCAATAAAGAACCTCCATTACTGGCATTAGAGTAAGGATCAGAAGCTGGATCTGTTTGAATGATTTTATCTTGCTCCGCGATTATTTCTCCTCTTATCCCTAAATCTACTTCGAAGACCATATTGATTCTAGCGACAATCACCGCGATCATATCCATGGCAGTTTCAACAGAACCACCTGCATGAGCGGTGGTCCATTCACCAGTAGTACCAATGGCCATGCGGAATACACGTAAGTCAACCGGAATTTCTGCATTAAGAGAACGACTAGCGGCAGACTTTACGGGATGCCAATCAGATTCATTGACACTAGGTAGGGATTCTTCTAATTCTTCATCATGTTCATATCCACAAGGAAGTAGTGGAGCTGCGGAAGGAGCTACCGAAGAGTTTTTGGTAAAATAAGTAATGGTTTGATCCAATTGACCTTTGGTATAAGGATCTAGGTAAACCTGACCTTCCGGCGTTCGGATGACTCCATAGAAACCACTTTTAGTATTGACCAATCGAATTCTTTTAGCAGATTGATCGATGGCTCTTCCGGTATAAGATTTTATACTGGGGTAGCGATCCGCTAAACGAGCATCCATGATCGGCGATTCCGCAATTGTAAAACTAGTAAAACTTCCATCAGGCATCGGGATGTCCAATAAGAAAGCTTGATTTCTAGCTTCCGCTGAAAACTCCATTGGGGCATCTTCCAGATAAGAAGAAAGGCGGTCGTGATCTAGCTCAAAGGCCTCAAAGGAAGAGGGGAGCGGATCTTGTTTTTGTCGACGTTCTTTGTCCAAAGAAGTTTTTGAAATAGGGGACCAAAAACTATTCTGAGCAGAAAGTATAGTACTGGTCAGAAAGAATAGAAATAGAAAGCTGGAAAATGTCTTGTACATGTTGCAAATTCAATTTGATGTTCAGATGTGAAACCCATTTCTAGGCTTTTTGTTCACTAGTAAAGATAAGGCTATTAGGCCTACAAAAAAAGCCTCTGTCTTTAAAAACAGAGGCTTGGTATATTTTAAGACAGTCTAAAGACTAATATCATCTTTGAATAATGACTTTTTGGGTACTAATTGTCGCCCCATTACCAATTTGGATAAAGTACATTCCAATTGGCCATTGGCTAGCAGAAAGGCTGATTTGCTGCTGACCTTTGCCCATTTGGTCTTGTTCGATCAATTTTCCTTGTACATTGAACACATTAATGCGCAATTCTTGATCCGCAGGTTGTTCTAAGGTAAGATTGACGATGTCTTGAGCTGGATTTGGATAAAGTCCCCATTGTAAGTTTAATGGAATTTCGGTAGATAAAGGTTCATTATTGTCTCCGATATCAAAGCTAAATAAGGTTCTTCCAATAAAACCACCATCTCCATCTTCAACGATAAAGTAAAAGCCGTCTGTTGTCGTCATTGATCCGTCGTGGACATATTTGATGCGATTATTATCCAAATCGGCTTGAGCGAATTGACTTCCTACTCGAATAAGACTACCATCTCTATGTTCTAATTTACCAGATTGAGGACCTTCTACAACAGTATAAATCAATTCCAATGAATTTTGGTCAGGATCGGTGGTTCGTAAAAAACCATTGGAAATCCATTGGGCATCATTGGTGAGTACAGGCAAGGTATTATTATTGATCAGAGTTGGGCCAGATACACTTGAGTTCGAACAAACCTCTAATTCCCATTGACTAATATTACCAGGTCCAAATCCAGACTTCACGGTACTTACGATAAGCGTCCAGTCTCCAGCTGCATTACCACCATATAGCGTACTCAAGTCACCAATTGGTTTTGCTTGCCCTCCAGCGGATGGACAGCCATTAGCTATTGAATTGGGAGCCTCTTGGTCAAATCCTAAATTGATACTTGCGGCACCACCACAATTTTCATCTGCCAAGATTATCTTTTGACTAGAAGGGCTTTCCAATTCTATTCTTAAGGCATTCATTGGAGAATAAGATAATTCAACCTTAGGAATATTGATATCAATAATATCTCCACCACTCCCTAGATTGATCGTGGAAGAAACCATTTGGTTAGATTGTAATGGAATCGTCAAATCTATGGTCCCTGACTTAGTAGTCTTACAACTAAGCGTTGCTGTTTGGAAAACCGAAACAGGAGTTGTGGCACCCATTCCACAGATATTGACCGGTGTAATTCTCCAAAAATAGACCGTTGATTTTTCCAAAATATTGGTCAAGGTATATTCGCTATCTGTTAGTCCTTCTTTGCTTTCAATAATAGTATTACCGAATTCAGGGCTTGTTGCGATTTCAAAGGTGTAGGTATCTGCGCTTCCTACACTGGTCCAAGTGAAGTCAGGAACTTCCGCTACTCCCGTCTCATTCTGAGCAGGCTTAGTAGTACTTAGTGCAGAAAAATCATTGGCAATATATTCTACGTTTGCATCTCTGGTAGAAGCGGGTAGATTTGCTCCAGTTGCAGTGACGGTTAGTGCAGCACTACCAGATACACTAAAAGTACTCATGTCGATTTCTAAACTTACATCCTCAGAAGGACGAGCAGGATTAGGAGAGAAAGTAGCAACCGCTCCCATTGGCAACCCGTCTACGGTGAAGGTCAGTAAACTATCATATCCAAGCAGAGACTCGGTATAAATGTCAACGACGATGTTTTCAGGAAGACAGGTTCTTTGAAAATAAGGCCCTGCATCAAAAATAAATCCTGGCGTGGTTGGCGGATCTATACTAAAATTACTGTTGGACATATCAAAGAAGATATTATCACCAGCTTTGACCTTTACCCGAGCATTGGTAGTGACACTATTTGGTACAACGACCATTCTACTCCCAGTATTAGGAACCCCTATTGCCAAAGGATGAGTAAAGTTGAATCCACCATCCGTAGATAGGTAGATGTCTACAATCTCACAATTGACCGGAGCGGCATCGGTATTGGCTACATCCCAGGTTACTTCTGCTTGCGTTCCTACTTCCCAGCTAGTAGAATTATCATTTGGGCTCATTACCACAAAAGGTCCTGCACTACTAGTTGCTTCAAAAGATACTTCTTTAGACCAAACCACTCCACTAGCCTCTGATACTTCATCTCTCACCGAACATCGGAATTTTAAATTTCTAGAATAGTCTGGCAGTACTTCATCCTGTTGGTTAAAGGTATTGCCTAATATAATGTCTAGTTGGGTTGGAAATACTCTAGTAGGGCTTTCGGTAGGTTCCCACGAACGGAAAGACGGACTGGTTGCCATTTGTTGACCCAATGGAGTAGATTCATTATTTCTGTTGAATTGATCCCAGCAATAAGTTATAGCATCGCCATCCGGATCTGTTCCTTCAGCGGTGAGTTCGAAAGGGGTATTGATCGGAATCGAAAATCCATTGGTGTAGGGAACCGAAACACTTGGTAAATTATTATCTGCTGAT
>CAYQRA010000411.1:0-6362 GCA_964419315.1 uncultured Saprospiraceae bacterium
CTAAACTTTTCGAAAGATTTGCATAAGCAGGCTGCAAGGTTCCGAGGTTACCATTCTTTGGAAGCTCGGCTTTCAATAATTTATCAAGACTAGGATCAGCATTGATTGGAACAATGGCTTTTTCTAGAGAAAGTATAGAATTAAGATCCGCTGGATTTTCCATAATGGCCAATAAATCCCCGGCTTCAACTTTATTTTGTGGTTGAACCTTCAGTGCTTTTATTTTTCCATCTGTTCTAGAAAAGACTTCAATCGGAGGGTTCTCTGTGGTCAATAAAAAAGGGACAGAGATTACATCCGGGTATTTGACAACCCAGCCCATGATCAATAAAACAAGAACCGCTAAAAACACCAAAGATATTCCCCAGCGCAAAATCCACCCTGGTGGATCACCGAGAATTTGTTGGATCTCCCGATCTTCATTGAGTTGGATATCCTCTGGGTCTTCAATAAGTTTTATATCTTCTTCCATAATTATAAGACTCGTTACTAGACTTTAATCTACTAGTTCCCTAGCTCCAATTGATTTTGGACTAATTTAAAATAAGCACCTTTTTTGGCGACCAGCTCCACGTGAGAACCAATCTCTATCATACGGCCATTTTCCAAAACAATGATTTGGTCGGCATTCTTTACGGTACTCAGTCGATGAGCAACTACGATTACGGTTCGGCCTTCAAAGAAGCGATCCATATTTTCCATAATCACTTTTTCATTATTGGCATCTAGGGCATTGGTAGCCTCATCAAAAAACAAATAATCGGGATTTTTATAAACCGCTCTGGCAATTAGCAAACGCTGTTTTTGGCCTTGGCTAATCCCGTTTCCTCGTGGACCAATAATCGTATTATAACCTAAAGGTAAATTCTCCACATAGGATTGGATGTTTCCCATTTTCACTGCTTTTAGCAATTTTGTTCTTTCCACTACATCTTCACTTTCTGCAATATTATTTGCGATGGTATCTGAAAAAATAAAACCATCTTGCATCACTGCTCCACAACGATCTCGCCATAGTTTTTGATTGATATTTTCCAAATGAATCCCTCCTATCCTAATACTTCCAACCGTGGGTTGATAAAACCCTAAAATCAATTTTACCAATGTTGTTTTTCCACTACCACTTGTTCCTACGATGGCTGTTACTTTTCCTTTGGGAATCGTAAGATTGATATCTTTTAGAACGGGATCTGATAGTTTATTGTATTGGAAGTGTAGATTATCTATGTGAATATCTCCTGCTTCTGGCAAGATATTCATTTTATTTTCTCCAGCCACTTCTTCCTCGTCCATCGTATGAATCTCGCCAAGACGTTCCATACTTATTTTGGCATCTTGACCGCTACGGATAAAAAGAATCATTTGTTGAAGTGGCCCATTTAATTGACCGATAATATATTGTACCGCTAGCATCATCCCCAAAGTCATGTCCCCATCAATAACCGCCTTAGCAGCAACGAAAGAGATAAGAATATCTTTGAGTTGGGTAATAAAACCTGCGCCGATATCTTGGTATTGAGAAATCGTCAAAGCTCGGATACTTACTCGAAAAAGTCTGGCTTGAATATTGGCCCATTGCCATCTTCTCTTTTTCTCGCTATTCTGCAATTTGATTTCTTGCATTCCCTGCATCAATTCGATCAGCACATTTCGATTCTCTGCCAATTGCTCAAAATTTAGAAAATCGACTTCCCTCCTTTTCTTCAAAAATACAGTGATCCATCCAATGTATAAAATACTTGCCAAGATAAAAATGGCAAAGATCAAGGAGTTATAGATCAATAAAACAATACTAAAAACCAATAGATTGAAAAAGGAGAACAGAGTGGTCAAGGTGGAATTCGTCAAGAACTCTTCAATCCTACGATGATCATTTATTCTTTGCAATAAATCTCCGATCATTTTCGAATCAAAAAATCCAATCGGTAGTTTCATCAACTTGATTAGAAAATCAGAAAGCAATGCCACATTTACCCGAGTTCCAATATGCAATAAAATCCAACTCTGAATCACACTTACCGCCGTTTGACTTAAAAACAACATCAGTTGTGCCAATAATATCAGGTAGATAAAACCAATATTTTGATTTTCGATACCTATATCAACAATAGCTTGAGTAAGAAAGGGGAAGATCAACTGAAAAACACTCCCTAAAATCAAACCCAAACCCAGTTGGCTAATCAGTTTTTTATAAGGTTTTAAATAGTGAAATAAAAAACCTAAACCTGTTTTTTTTATCGGCTTATCATCTTCGTTATAAAAATCAGGAGTGGGTTCGAGAAGCAGCGTAACGCCCATATTTTGATCGCTGATCCAATTTCGTTCAAACTCTTTTCTACTATAGCGCAATTTACTTTTTGCAGGATCGGCTACCCAAACATATTTTTTATTAACCTTATAAATAACGACAAAATGCTTTTGCCTCCAATGCGCAATACAAGGTAAAGGCACACTGAGCAAGTCCGCTTCATCCTCTGTTTCTGATTCGTAGGGAATTTTCACCGCCAGGGTCCTCATCCCAACATGTTCAGCAGCTTCACTTATCCCTCTGATAGAAACCCCTTCTCGATCTATGTAACTATGCTCTCGCAAATAAGTAAGTGCAAAGGTACGTCCATAATGCTTAGCAATCATTTGCAGGCAAGTAGGCCCACAATCCATTTGATCTAATTGTCGATAGAAAGGAAAACGTTTTATCATCTATTACTTATGTTCGTTCTTACTCGTAAATATAACACCTTATACGACAAATTTAGAATAGTACTTTAAGGTAGTCATTCATGGAATCAAATTAAAGATCATCTTGAGTGGCTTTCGATCTTGACTTACCAGCCTACATGTTGTAGGTCAAGGGCAGATGCCCCTCATATGGGCATCTGATATGTTTGTCCAACAGAGCAGTATGGAAAACTACTGCGGCCTACTCTTTGAGATTGATCCTTATTATTTGTATTATTTAAAAGCCCATATAAGTTATTTTATTGTGCTGTCATTATTTGGCATTCTATTATTTTCTTAATTGGAAAAAATCAAAAAAGTGGAATACTGGTCAAGGAAAATCTTAGGTACTGAAGAGCAGTTAAAATCCTACTGGAAAAAAAACTGTTTTTTTTAAAAGTCTAACCGCTACAAAAGAGGATAAAAAGTAAAAACCCTGATGGTTGGAGCCATCAGGGTTTGATATTACTTTGAAATGGATTCTATTATTAATAGGACCAAAGATCATGTTCGAAGTTAAAGATTTCCTGTTTGATTTTGTCTGCTTCTAAAAGCAAGTCAACACCAGTCAAGTATTCTTTCAAACGTCTGTCATACACATTCGACTCTTTGAAGATATAGCTAGAGAAGAAACGCATCTCCAGTAAATCTTCCCAAGTAATAGGACTGGCATCATTACCTTGCATGAATACCTTATGTCGAGCGAGAATCTCCCGGCAATCCGGATAATACGTCCAGAACATTGGCTTTTCGTAACGGAAGTTTCCGTTTTCATCCTTAACATCAATTAAGGGTGCGATACCTAAGATACGAACTTGCAAAGTAGACGTTTCTTCATCGAAGAACCATACTTCTTTGAGTCGGAAGCGTTTGACATCTTCCGGGTTGAGTTCATTTCTTACGATTTGCATTTGTTCTTCGTACGTTTCTGGATCAAAGGTGATTACGGTATCCACCGTAGCTCCCATAGTCGCTACTTCGTTGGGTTCCAGTCTATCTGTAAACTTATCGTTTTCTGTACTGTATACCGTTATATCGCCATTTACAGCAGCATCCATCAAGATGGAGAAAAACATTTCTTCCGGGTAAGCGAAAGGAAGGTTCATTTTTTCTCTAACGTCGATAATACGCCATACTCTTTTTTCCCAGAAAATATCTGCCTCTCTCAAAGGTTGATAGGCCAAAACTTTTCTTTCGTCAATAATTCGTTTTTCAACGATATCATCAAGTGGTCGATCTCCAGCTTCTCCTGGTAAATCTACATCACCAGTCTCAGGAACTTGAGCAATAGCCGGAGTAGCGGCAAATAATAGCACCCCAAAAAGGGCAGCAAACAGAAACTTCAAAGCAATCTTCATGTCTTAATTCTTTATGGATTTATTACTATTTAATTTTGAATACCATAGAGTTGATCTTTCGTCCAGCAGGATCACCAGGGCATTTAGCCTTTACATTGTCAAAATAGTAGATATCACCAGGTTTTGCTTGATCAACGAGTCTTTTGGACTTTGCGTTGTATCTAGGGCCACCATTTACAGATTCTACTGGATCTTGACGCTTGGCAACGTAGGTTACATTATAACCTGCAATCTTACATTTGGCATCAAAGTCAAAATTGTCAAGAAAGGCTCCGACTCCACCCTGAGCTTTAAACTCACCGTTCCCCATTGAACCACCTGAACTCTTACTTAATCGAGCTACAGGATCAGGGATACGTTTTACGCGGAAGTCAAAGTTAGTCGCCTGTAATCCACCACCGGAAACCGTAATTTTGGCTTCACCTGGACGATTAGCAGTAGCAACAAATTTGCCTTTTCCTGCTTTTTTGAGTGTAATTCCTGTAGCATTTACTTTCATATCGTTACTAGATACACCAGCAGCAGATACAGTTACAGGGTTTTCAACACCAATGTAAAATACGTTCATCTTATCCGCTGATACTGTAACGGATCTAAGACCAACTTCGTATTCGAAATTACCTTTGTAGGTATTTTTTTCATTTGTTACAGGGTTGGTTACAGTGATAGCTGCGGTATATTTTTGTACCCCAGTAGAAGAGCCAGTCGTTGAAAACTTGGCAACTCCGTCTTTCACTGGCAATCCTCTACCATTGACGCTGATAGAAACTCCTGTATTAGAAGAAGCGGAAGCAGAAGCACTTAGAAATACATCTGTTTCAAATTTATCTCCTTTGATAATGTAGGTTTTCTTAGGAGAAGAAACCACTTGGAATTTATCCAAAACGATATCCTCACCACCTACTTTACCCATAAGGTAATTCAAAACAGCAGATTCTGTACTTTTTGCATCATTTTTAAATTTGGTAAACATCGGCATGATGGCTCCCAAAGGCATTTGCTTAAAGTTGTACTCTGTCCAAGTATTCTTGTCCTTAGAGTTTTGCCATGAAACATCATCAATCTCTAGCGTGACATTACCTTCGAAAGTAGCTTTGTCAGCGTCATCGATAAAAGTCATGAACTTTTCGCGAGTTTCAAGGATTCGTGCTTTTAGCTCTTCTCCTTTTCCACCATCAACAAGGATGCGCGTAGTTACATCTTTGTTTTTCTTACCTTTTAAATCATTTGGATACTTAGGATCATCAGCAGGATACCGACCACCGCCGGCTTCTACCAATTCTTCCCAAATTGCATCCACTTCATCACAAAATTGTTTAGAAAGATCGCGAACGGGGTTAGTCCGTTCAGCGTAAGTAGCTAGTTCAGGCTTTTTCTTTGCCAATTTAGCTACGATATCTGGAATAGGCGCATTACCAGCATCCAACACAGAGTTAGATTTGGTTAGTCCTTTATCAACCAGTTTGAAAGCATTAAATATTTCCGCAGACACGTTGAGTGCCAACATTGCTGTTAGTACGAGGTACATGATATTAATCATCAACTGCCGCGGCTCCTTAGGTATAGACATATCCTAGTTCTTTTTTAATTGTTGAGGGAATTAAATTAGTGCCGTGTTAGTTTTTACCTCCAATGTTAGACATTGCAGAAAGAACATTACCATATACATTATTAAGCTGTCCTAGGTTTTGGTTGAGTGCACCCAAATTATCTTTGTATGCTTTGGTATCATCCAATGATTCGCTAAGGTTAGCCATTGCTTCATTCATACGAGTATAAAAATTACTCATAGATTTCATTTGATCGCTAGTTCCAGAAAAGTCAACTTCTTGAAGTGCTTTTAGAGACCCTAAGCTTTTAGACATAGATTGCATTTCACTTAGCATACCTCCTAACTGTTGTTCTACCACTTCTCCATTCAATTGAGGAGTCATTGAACCACCAGGAGAAAGAGGAGTGATGCTTGATCCATACTTTTCTAAACCTGGATATAGTTTTTCCCAGTAATAATCTTTTTCAGGAGGCAATACTCCCAAAAGCATAAATAGAAATGCTTCAGTTAGAAGTCCAGCAGTTAACATCTCTGAACCACCTTCCCAAGATTGGATTTTGAAAAGGGCTCCGACCATTACAACTGCAGCTCCAAATCCAATAATAAAATTCTTTAAATACTTAAACCAAGATGATTTGTAGAATGCCATTTCTTCGTTCTTTTAAATAGGTTAGTTAATTTTAATTCAATCGGGTTATTACACAATAAATGCCAATAACACATAAGACATAACG
>CAYQRA010000412.1:0-6345 GCA_964419315.1 uncultured Saprospiraceae bacterium
CCATCCGCAAGCGGTTCGGAAATAAATTTCCTCATGTCAAACAATTTTTTGACTACCACTCCCATTCCTTCTAGCGTCAGGATAAGACTTCCCTCTTTGACTTAAATCTGACTACAACAAAAAGAGTAGTATTATCCACAATTAAAATGACAGTTTGTTTTGCCATTATCGAGTTCTAAAGTTCACATTTCTATTGCGGCTAAAATTAAACACAACCAATTATAATATTACTTTCCTTCGTTATCTATCTTCTAACATCTGTATCAATTTTGCCATCTACCAAAGTCACGATACGATGGGCGCGGTCGATGACTCGCTGATCGTGGGTGGAAAAAACGAAGGTCATGTTTTCTTCTTTGTTTAGTCGAGCCATGATGTCTAGGAGATTGGCAGTCGATTCCGAATCGAGGTTGGCCGTTGGTTCGTCGGCTAGGACGAAAGTTGGCTTGGAGGCTAGCGCGCGAGCTACTGCTACTCTTTGTTGCTGGCCTCCGGAAAGTTCGGAGGGACGTTTGTCGACTTTGTCTTCCAGACCGACGGCTTTTAAAAGTTCGTTGGTTCTTTGTATTCTTTCTGCTTCGCTTCTGTTTTGTAGAAGCATCACAAATTCTACGTTCTCCTTAGCGGTCAAAACGGGGATCAGATTATAAGCTTGAAAAACAAAGCCGATATTGTCTTTTCGAAAATCAATCAGTTGATTATCGCTGAGGGTGGAAATATCTTTTCCCCCTACTTCGATCTGACCTTCACTTGGGCGATCTAAACCACCGATGATATTCAACAAGGTTGTTTTTCCAGAACCAGAAGGACCGACAATAGCGGTAAATTCTCCTTGTTCAATTTCTAAGTCCACCCCTTTTAGGGCATGCACTGGAATTTTATCTGGATTATACGTTTTTTCAATTCCTTTGGCTTCGATTACTTTCATAATAACTGAATTAGAGCAATGGTTTTAAGTGATCAGATTTTTCTAACGGCTTCTACTGGGCGCAACTTGATGGCTTTATAAGCAGGATAAAGAGACGCCAAGATAGTAGTGATGATGATTGAAATAGTGAGTTGCAAATAATAGATTCCTTCTAGCGCTGGATAGATGATGGTAGACATTCCAAACTGCTTGAGTCCAGCAGCGAAAGAAGAGAGGTCGATACCACTTCCGCTAAAATATTGGACGGTAATCCACCCCAAAACCATTCCGAAAACCGCCGCTACCAATCCGAGCATAAGCGTTTCTAAAACGATCATTCCAAAGACTCTGGATTTATTCATTCCAACAGACATGAGCATCCCCAATTCGCGGGTCCGCTCCAAAACGGCCATAAGCATGGTATTGATAATTCCAAAGATGAGCGCCAACATAAAGATGCCAACAAAGACAGCGAAGCTTGTTCCGATTTGTGTTTCGTATAATTTGATATCCGGAGAAATTTCGGTGTAACTTTGCACTAAGTCATTATTATAATTGGATTTTAAGGCTGCCGTTTTTGTAGCAATTTGTTTGGCATCTTTTAAGAAAATCGCAATTTCATGGCCCGCTTTTTCATCACCGATCAAGCGATTTAGGTCGCTGCGCCGAACAAAGACACTTCCATCGTCTCGCATTTTATTGCCACTATCAATCAAGCCGACAATCCGAAAGGCACCGGCAGTAATTTCTCCATCAAGGTTTTGAAATTGTAAGACTACTTTTTTTCGAATTTTTAATCCCAATTTTTCCGCCAAAGATTTCCCCATCAAAACCTGATTCTTTCCTTTTCCAAAGTAAGTCCCTTCTACAACTTGTTGGTCAATTTCAGTTACTTTAATTTCTTCTTTTTCGTCGATACCTCTGGCGATTACGCCGCGAGTTCCTTTGGGAGCCACCAGCATCGCATTGAGGATGGTTCTTACCGTAGCGGCGTCTACGTCTTCTCCTGATTTTATCGCCGCCAATTTAGTTTCTACGTCTGGCAATAAATTTCCTACCTCCATATCTTCCTTAAATAAGGGCGTATGGATTTGGATATGAGAAGTCTCCATCCGAATGGCATTATTGACATAACTTTTCACGATTCCAAAAGAGAAACTCATTAGAAAAATAATCGCCCAGGTTCCAATCATAATAGCACCCATGACTACGAGACTCCGCAGTGGACTTCGCCAAATATTTCTCCAGGACATTTTAAAAATCATGGTGTATTGTTTTTTTTAATTTATTGGTCTGCGGTATTCGAAAACCGTACACCGCATCCCCCCTATCCCCTCATTGCTTCCACAGGTTTCAATCGCATAATCGTCCAAAATGGATAAAGCGCTAATAAAGTCGTGGCTATAAAAATGATTAATGCTTGGTTGAAAAATATTCGCCATTCGAAGGTTCCTTGTAGGATGGGTTGAATGCCCATTTTTTCGTAGGCCGCTGCCGCTTCTTCTCCAAAAATTGCAATATCAAATGGATGAGTAGCTACATAATAGCAAAGGGGAATGGCCAATAAAATTCCGATGATACTGCCAAACAAACCTAGGAGTACCGTTTCTATCCAGACCGTTCCAAATAGCTTTTTACGACTCATTCCGATGGCGGTCAAGACACCAAATTCGTACTCTCGTTCTTTGGTCATCATCAGGATGGTTCCAAAGATTCCGAAGATGATAATGAGGTAAAGTAAGAACAAGATAAAATAACCTCCGGCGGTATCTAACTGCCGGGCTTCTAATAATTCGGGCACCAATTCTTGCCAAGCCTTTACTTCATAATCTGCTGCGGGCAATTGTTTATTGACTGCCAATACTGCTTCGGGGACATCGTCTCGATCATTGATCTTGAGCGCCAAGGTAGTCGCCCTGTTTTCTGCACCAAAAAATATTTGAGCTTGTTTTAAAGGCAAATAAACCAAACGTTTATTGAGTTCGGGGAGACTGAATTCAAAGATTCCTTTGACCAGATATTTTCCAGCAGCATTGACGCCATGATAGCCTTGGCTGATGATTACTAAAGTATCTCCTACTCCCGTTTTCATTTTTTTGGCAACTCCTGAAGCGCTGAATTCCGCTTCCTCATTGGCCGTAATATATTCCCCTTCTTTTAGTCTATCCTTCAAGCCCGTCATTTCATGTTCCTTTTTAGGATCAATTCCAATGACCATTACACCAGTGGTAGATTCTTCGTGGGAGGCCAAAGCAAAAGATTCGAGCCGTGGAACGGTATAGGCCACTTGATCAACAGAGACATTGAGTTGATTCAATTTTTCATCGAGTAGAAAAGCTTTATCTAAGGTTTGCTCATCGGTATAGCCTTGGCCCCTAACTTGAGCGTAGCCAAAAAACATATTGACCGAACTATCAACGATATTATCCCAAGCTCCTTTTTGGAAAGAGACTTGAAAGGAAGCCAAGAATACGGCAAAAGCAATGGCCATCGTCGTGATAATGGTTCTCCTTTTGTTGCGCCAGATATTGCGCCAAGCTAATTTGAATAAGGTGGTCATATTCGCAGGTTTAGTAAAACTAACGAGCTCTTTTCATACTTTGGATCGAGAAGAAAGCATCTTTAATGGGCTGATCAAAACTTAGGGATAATTGCTCAATGATGGTTTTATTGCCTTCTTCATCGGCAGGGATTACTTCCATTCTAGCAGGCAATAATTTGCCGCCCATTTCTTTGATGTCTTTTCCAAGAATGGTATTAACCAAGTATTCGTCTTCATCGTAAAACTCGGTTTTGAGCTGCATGTATTCTTGGGTAGAAATCCAGATGACTATTTTCCCCCAAACGACGGGGGCATCTTCATGAGGAATCAATTCTAATTGGTAACATTCATATCCTTCGACTTCTTCTTTGCCTAATAATTGGTGATCATAATCAACGACGATGGAGGACTGTTTTACCAAGTCATCATTTGTAAAATCTGAGCCCATCCAACTTTGGCTCATCATGCTAGGAGGCATTTTGATCACTCGATCAATGGTGGGTTGCCAGTTCCACATTTCTTTTTCTCGTTTGAGAAAAGCAGAACCTTTATCGCGAGCAGGCCCAGTGACTAAGATCAAAGAATAATCATCTCCTTTGCTCCAAGATTTCATGGTCATCTCTCGGGTCCAAGTGGGGCGAACGATGGTCATTTTTATTTCTCCTTGACTGGTAGCTCCTCGGACTTTCTCATCTGATTTTTTGATAATTTCTAGTGCAGTTAGTTCGGCTTGGGCAAAGCTTTGCAGACTGAAGCCAACTAAGAAAAAAATGAATAAGGGAAAGAGGTTTTTGATATTTTTCATTTGTCTATTTTATATTTCAAGCCAATTATTTGCAAAATTTCTGGATGGCAAAATCTTTCATTTCTTGAAGTGGGTAAGCTTCGCCAATATTCATCATTTGTAGGGCAACACCATCCATAAAAGCTACTAAGAAAAGAGCTTCTTGGCTTGGGTTTTCTTTTCCGAGCTTAGCAAAAAGGGCTTCTAATTGTTGTAACTCCCTTATTCCTTTTTCCAAAGCTTTGTGCTTAAAGCGATCCAATACCCCCGGCTGAAAAGCTATGGAGGTAATCAATTTCCAATAATGCAGATTACTGGTCAACATAGAAAAGCCCAATTCAATCAAACTCTCTAGTTGAGCTCCGGGAGGTAAATCTAAATTTAGATTCTCTTGAAAAGCATCATCTCCCTTATCTACCGCTCCCAAAATAATCGCTTCTAGCAGTGCTTCCTTACTAGGATAGTAATTATAGATAAGCCCTTTGGAAACACCTGCTTCTTTGGCAATCGCGCTGATAGAAGTACCGCTATAGCCTTGGTGGGCAAAGAGTTCTAGTGCAGCTTGCATGATGCCTGCGGCACTGCGTTGGCGGATGGCTTCAAATTGTTCTTTTGTTTTTGGACTCATTTTTTATTGACCGAACGTTTAGTCAAAAATAGTTAAATTTATCTTGGCTCTCAAGTTTTTTTCGTCAAATCACTTCTTTTGGAGGACGAAGCTCTGGAAAGAGTACCTATTTTAAAACGAATTTCCATTAAAAAACACCAAGCATGGAGGATAAAAAACAAATCATTAACTTTGTCGCGCAAAATAAAAATTATGAATAGTTATAGATGGTTGATCACAGGATTGTTCTTATGTGCCGCATTTGCAGGGCAGGCTCAATTCAATTTAAAAGTGGGTTATAATCTTGGGATTATGAACGCGAAGGTTCAAAATGGTATCTATGAGGCGTATAATTTAGAACGGCCTTGGTTGGATAAGCCCTTCACCAAACTAAAAGCCTTGAATGGTTTACAGTTGGGGCTACGGTATAAATTTTTCAATCGAATTGCTTTAGAGGGGGGTATACAAACGCAGTTTCATCGAAAAACAACGAACGGAAAAGATCCTATTTCCGAAAAGACGATTCGTCAAACGCCTAGTTTTGCATACAGTAGCTTTGGCTTGGGGGTAGAAACTTTTATTCTGCAATCCTTTAGTTGGGGAGTGACCTTAAACTATGATCGTTTAAACATTAGCAATAACACTCAGGATGTAAATAAATTTACGGTGTCTACAGAAGATGGCTGGAGTAGCCATGTTTTTCTTTCTTTGAATATTCCGGGCAATTCTCATTTGAGTATGAGTATTCGGCCTTATGCGCAAATCCCTTGGACTAGTTTTGATCTTCAACCATTAAAAAATTCTATTCTCTCTACTAGTGAAACGGAACAGAGACTAGAACAGGGTTATATGGCTTTTGGTCTGATGATTCTTTTTTATAATGGGCGTTCTTATTAAATCGCTCCCTTCCGACAACTCCTTCGTCGGTTCGGCAAAGCACCATTCCGCTTAGGCAGATTTTATTCCTACCTGATTACAAACTTCTTTTCCTATTTTATCATCAAAAAAGGGAATTGCGAACAATTCCCTTTAGCGTTGGTTGGACAGCATTGAGCGGTCTGATTAAATTGTGTCGTTAATCAACACGTCGTTTTGTTTCCTAATAATGAATTTGTTCCAAAGGGGTCAAGTTTTTTTTTGAGGAAGGCCAGCAAGTTTCCACAAGTTGGAAAGGCTTGTGCGAAGCATCCCATATCGTTAAAAAAGAAGTTGTTTATCGGAATATCAAATAGGTGGGTGAGTGTAAAGCTTTATAATGTATTCCTGATTCTATTAGAGGACTTGTTTAAGAATTAAATTTCTTTAAACGGTCTATTAAAAATACGATAAAAACAGCGATAATACCTACCCATGCTATGGTATTTTAGATATGGTTATTAAGTAGTACGTGTGTCTTATTTTTTGTAATTCCCTTTTCACTAAGAAGCTGCTTATGAGCACTCATTATCGCCAAATAAAAAAAGCCAGCTAAACTTTACAGCATAACTGGCTTACCCCAAAAAAAC
>CAYQRA010000413.1:0-6328 GCA_964419315.1 uncultured Saprospiraceae bacterium
TCGTTTCTATGATGGTACTATCGCAACCGTATTGGTTGGATAGGGTATTTGTGAACATTCCTACTTGGCTTGCATCGCAAGTACCCGTATTTAAGTAAGTGGTATCCGTTGGATTTAGGCTAGTTATTTCCACGACTAAACTATCACAGCCATATTGATTCATTTCCATATGACTAAAAACTCCTGCTAAAGTTGGATCACAAGTACTATTGTTTAGATAGGTAGTATCTGTTGGATTTAAACTTACCGTTTCGATGATCAAACTATCGCAGCCGTATTGATTAGATAAGGTATTCGTAAAAATTCCAGCGAGGGTTCCATCACAAGTATTATTTGTCAGATAGGTGGTATCCGTTGGATTTAAACTTACCGTTTCAATAATCAAACTATCGCAACCGTATTGGTTGGATAAGGTATTCGTAAAAGTTCCAGCGAGGGTTGCATCGCAGGTATTATTCGTCAGGTAGGTCGTATCGGTTGGACTTAAAGTAATCGTTTCGACAAGCAAACTATCACAGCCATATTGATTTTGTAAAATGCTGTTGACGGTGCCTACCAAAGTGGCATCACAAGTGGTCGTACTGAGGTACGTCGTGTCACTAGGCTCCAAAGTAACCGTTTCAATAATTATAGAATCACAACCATATTGATTTAGATTGACTACATTAAAAACACCTAACTCCGTGGTATCACAAGTGGTATAATACAAGTAGGTGGTATCCGATGGATTTAGCGTAATGGTTTCGATAATGGTACTATCACAACCAAATTGATTTTGTATCGTATTGGTGAATGTCCCGGCTTCTGTAGCGACGCAGGTAAAGTTATTGAGATAGGTCGTATCCGTTGGATTTAAAGTAACCGTTTCGATGACGAGACTATCACAACCATATTGATTGATACCTGTAGTCGTAAATACTCCAGCAAAATTGGCATCACAGGTTCCCGTATTCAACCAAGTCGTATCTGGTAATCCCGGTAAAGCGATGTTTTCAATGATGACACTATCACAACCATATTGGTTTGTTAAGGTATTTGTAAAAACACCAACTTGGCTAGCTTCACAAGTATTGATATTGACATAAGTCGTATCCGTTGGATCTAAGGTAATCGTTTCGATTACGGTACTGTCACAGCCAAACTGATTGGATAAGGTACTTGAAAAAACACCCGTCAAACCAGCATCACAGGTGGAACTATTTGTATAAACGGTATCTGTTGGATTCAACACGATCGTTTCGATAATGATGCTATCACAGCCATATTGATTTTGATTGGCATCTACAAAAACACCAACTTGAGCTGGATCGCAAGTTCCATTCTCGATATAAATAATATTGGAAGGATCTAAAGTGACCGTTTCAATAATGGTACTGTCGCAACCAAAGTGACTTTGTACGGTATTGGTAAAGGTTCCAACTTGCAGTGTATCACAGGTACTGCTATTGAGGTAGGTGGTATCCGTTGGATTTAAAACAACCGTTTCAATAATCGTACTATCACAACCATATTGATTAGAGAAAGAGCTGGTAAACACTCCTGCCAAACTTGCATCACAAGTTCCATCATTTAAGTAAATCGTATCGGTTGGATTTAGCGTAATGGTTTCGATCACCAAGCTATCACAACCGTATTGGTTGGATAAGGTGTTGGCAAACACTCCTGCCATACCGGCATCACAAGTTACATCATTTAGATAAGTGGTATCGGTCGGGTTTAGAGCAATGGTTTCGATCACCAAGCTATCACAACCGTATTGATTTTGATAGGTATTGGAGAAAACTCCTGCCAAACTTGGATCACAAGTAGCGTTATTTAAATAGATGGTATCAGGAATACCGGGTGTGGTAATGGAAGAGATGATCACACTATCACAACCGTATTGATTTTGCAAGGTACTCGTATAAGTTCCTACTTGACTTGGATCACAAGTACCAATATTAAGATAGGTGGTATCCGTTGGATCTAAGGTGACACTTAGGATAATCAAACTATCACATCCATATTGATTTTGGTCCAAGGTATTGAATGTTCCCGTTTGTGTCGGGTCACAAGTAGAAGCACTAAGATAGGTAGTGTCTGGCATTCCCGACAAGGAGAAGGTTTCAATTAAAACACTATCACAACCGTATTGATTTTGTATAATACTTGTGACGGTTCCAACCTGACTCACTTCACAAGTTCCAGTACTTAGGTAAGTCGTATCCGTTGGATCTAGGGTGACGGTTTCAATAATTAAACTATCACAACCCAATTGATTAGACAATACATTATTGAAGGTTCCGACCTGAGCTGGATCACAAGTAGAATTGGAAACATGAGTGGTATCCCCCGAGACTGCCAATAGTAAAGCAACTAGATTATCACATGCATTGGCATTTTGAATCGTGTCGAAATAAATTCCCGGTTGCTCCAAGGATTGTCCGAAGAAATCGAAAGCATCTCCAATACAAATCGTCTGGTTGACATAGATCGTATCTTGATCTTCGCGGGTGATATTTAAAGCGACAATACTATCGCAAGTATTGGATCCGATCAGGGTATCCAAATAACTTCCTTCTTCGGTATAGATATTGGGTCCAACCACAAAGGTCTCTCCCAAACAAAGCGTAACATCAATGGTGGTGTCCACAGGGAATACTGGAGTTAGCACAATGCTATCTCCGATATTATTGGTGTAATCACATTCTACGACATAAGTAATCGGGAACACTCCCCCATTCTCAATTCCATCCACAATAAAAGGTGGCGTAAGCAATCCATTGTCATTGGCCACTGCATAAATCACCATTTCATCTCCAATCAAATCAAAGCTTGTGATCGATTGTTCGATACATTCTCCGGGGTGTACAAAAGTATATAGTTCAATGGTGTCTAAATAATTAGCATTGATTTGTGGATTACCGTGGTAAAAGGCAATTGGCGTATTGGCAGGGAAAGTCGCGTCTCCTTGATTACAAATCTGTAGCACCAATTCTACATCGCGATCACAAGTAACCGTCGCATCAGCGAAAGTCATGATGATATCCGCAGCAAGGGTACTATCGGGAATATGTGGTTCGTATTGAGATACCTGTGAAAGGAAATTATTATGCGTCCAAAAATTTTCTCTTGGGAATGTTGGTACCGATCCGTCTTCATTAATATTGGTAATATTATAGGCATTCATGTTCCAAACACTCAAGGCATTTCTCCAAGGGAAAGTCCCTGATTCCAAAACAGAAATTCCACCTTGACAGCTGATGACTACTTCGGCTGCTCCATCACCATCTACATCTCCTACTGTTGGATATTCCATACCCGTGGTACTGGCACAACTGATTGCACTTACAGACGGCGATTGAAGAACCAATGGTCCACTAGGATTTCCTCCGGTTGCGGTTCCGGTTCCTCCACCAGAGTAAATGCGGAATTGCGTTTGGTCGCGGTAGAGAATTTCTTGTTTGTCATCTCCTTCAAAATCAAAAGAAGAAAGTTGGGTATAACCAGAAAGGTCTGCGGTATTGTCTTCCCAGATAATATTTCCAAAACTGGAAGTCGTTACAATATCATCCACTGCAAATATTTTTCCTTCTGCCGTCATTGCTATTTCTGGATAATCATCGTCATCAAAATTGGCAACCAAAGGTCGACTTCCCAAATTGCCCGGATAATCAAACACGCCACCACCAAGGATAGAATTGGTTTGTAAATCCCAGATGAGTGCTTCGCCAGAAGCATGATTGACAATGATTGCATCGACATCTCCATCCAAATCAACATCCGCAATAGAGACATTCGCTTGAGGGCCCCAAGTATAGTTTGTTTGTTGTCGAACAGGTACCCATTCTTCATTGATAAAATCATAACGCACCAAAGAAGTACCGCAGATAATTTCTACATTTCCTTCTCCGAAAGGAGCAAAACCGGGAGTGGCATAAGAAGTATAAGCATAAAGCCCTTTGCCATCTGGATCTAAAGCAGGTAGGTCTCCGGGGTATACATTTCCGGTAGCAGCATCGACGATGCGACCGCCATTTGGAATCAATTCTGGCGTACCATCATTATTTAAATCGACGATATCTAAATGTCTTCTATTGGAAGTTACACAGGCTTCCGTTGTCGTCCAACGGTGAACCACAGAGCTCCCATTATATTCCCAACGTTGGATATTCGTGCCAACGGGAATAAAAATATCTACATAACCATTTTCATCAATATCTCCGAGCGCTAAACCTCCATCATTGACATTTACATCTCCTGAGATCGAGATGGTTTGTTCTACCGAACAATCATTAGGATTGACGATTGCAAAACCATCTGGGCTATTTTGTAATAAAATGACCAATTCTGTTTGACCATCATTATCAATATCTGCAAACATCGGTGGTGCCAAAGAAGCTACCCCCGGATTGAGGTATTCGCATTGCACTTGAGGAACATAGTCCGCTGGTGTTTTGGCAGCTATTGGTACTAGACAAGGTTGCGGATTGTATTCTCCATCTGGACAGATATAAAATTCTAGACAAACTACTCCGCGGATACCAAATTCATTTTCTACCGTTACTAGAATATTATCTACCCCAGTATATCCGGGCTCCGGTTCGTATTCAAAACAGAGGTGGGAATTGATCGATACACTATTGGTATGTGCACCTGGCGTAATGGCTACAATCTGATTAAAAGACCCACAACTTTCTGGGTTGATACAGTGTACCAAAGAATTGCCACCACAAATAGTATCTACGAAATAAGAGTTGGTCGGTAAGAAATTATCGGGGTGTAAGATATTCACTTTTTCCTCAAAACTATTGAGGTATCCAAAAGTACCAGAGCCTGTATGTCCGACCATTAGACCTGCGGTGAAATACCCTTCTGAAGATATAAAATTACTGGTATCTAAAACAGATTCTTGAAAAGTAACTGCCGAGTAACCTGCTAGCCCCGGAATCGGAATTGGTGTTGCATTAATCGAAGGGTGATCGTAAGCATAGCCATTGATCATCAAAGTCGGTAAACCTACATTTTCAATAACGACATAGGCTAATTCATCTCCCGTATAGAGTTTTGAAAAATCTACTCTTTTCGAACCCCGACAAGGTCCCGTAGGAGAAACTAATCCCATTCCTACTTCTTCACTAAATTGTCCGGTTACGTGATAAACATAAGCTGGCTTGGAAGTATTGATCAGGTGGGGTGTTCCAACAGTTCCAGAAAGATTGTATTGAAAATATTCTCCAGCATTGACAATCCCAATTGGTGTAGAACTTCCATTGAGAAATATTTCGGTCAAATTTTCGACCCCGACGATAATTCCATAATCATAATCTGTGGGGACTCTACCTCGAATTAAAACATATTGATCGCCTACTTTTTGTACCGGCACCAACATGTCAATTCCTCCATCCTTATCTACCGTATTCGGTTGTCGACTGTGTTGTGATCCACTGATGACTACGATGGGCTTATCACTGGTCACCAAACTTCCAGAGATCGTGGTATTGGTATTATCATCTCTGATGACATAGGTATCTCCAGCGTCCAATGTTATAATATGAGGACTATTGATGTCGTAGAGGTCATAAGAGAATTCAAATTTTACTTCCGTATCGTCCTCTGTGGCCATTACAGAAATAAAATGATTTTCATTTCTACTGGTTGCGTGATTGGTGGTATACAATTGACTTCCGGTTCGGAAAGCCTTTCCGAGCCCTTCGGCACCTTTGGCAGTAACCAATACTTTATTATAATAACCATCAATAGAATACAATACTTGAATTGGAACATCAGAGGTAATGATAAATCCTCGATCAGATTCAATGGTATTGGCATTAGCGGTTTGCATCAAAGCGGTAGTGAGTGGTACCAAAACTGGGTCCCCTGCATTGACGGTATAATTCACATTGAAGGCGATGCCTTCTGCGGTTTGAACATTGACATTGGCTGTTGGGAAACTGGTAGAAATTTCGAAACTAGAAGGTTGGTTGTATAGATGATACGTTGGGTGCCATACTGGTGGTAAGAAATAATAGTATCCATCACAAGCGATATAGCTTTCATAATTGGGGCAATCCAAATCGAGGTCATCAATCAAACCATCAAAATCATCGTCTATTCCGTTTCCACAAATTTCAGGTTCACATACCATGTATGGAGAAAGATTGGCACCTGGTACAATCGTTCGAGTAGAATTGGAGGGTGTGGTCCAGTAAACTTGGAAGTGATCGCCACCGCCGCCTTCTTTATGTAAAATTTCGAGGTAATACCCTCTTCCTGCTTCTAAGCTAATGTTCCCAGAATTTTGAGTAGGATACTTATTATACTGGGTAGGATTCGTCCAGCCAGTCAC
>CAYQRA010000414.1:0-6325 GCA_964419315.1 uncultured Saprospiraceae bacterium
GCTTAAGCAATTATCCTGATACATTTAAATGATTTTCAGGGGTTTAAATAATATTATTTATTTAAACCATTTGCTCGTTTACACGTACATGAAATAAGCGGAAATGGAAGAATGGAGATCATTGGGCTCTAAGTGTTAAAAAAATCACTTTCAACCCGACTCTGCTTCGACTTTACGTTTATAGCTTTGCTAACCTTTTTAATATAAAACAGAATAGCCCAAACACTTAAATTTTTAGTGATAGGCTATTCATTTTACGCGAATTATGAAGATAGATGGAATTTTACTTACGATTCTTTTCTTATTAGGGCTTTCAACCACCACCTTCGCTACTTTCGGAGGAGGCAATAAGTTAGGTGATCCTTATGCACCCGAATATGTACTAAGCACCAGTTCTGACACGATTCCCCCTAAAGACAGAGAAGGTGATTTTATCAATGACCCACTCAATAATCCATTTGATCTAAAAGATCCTAGCGTTATTGAAAAGGAAGTGGAATACGATCCTGAGACTGATCGTTATATGATCAATGAGCGAATTGGTAATGATTTCTTCCGAATGCCTACTTATATGTCTTATGAGGAGTATGTGGATTATCGAGCAGAAGAACAACAAAAAGAATATTTTCGGCGACTGGCCGGTTTATCCGATAATACTAGTTCAAGTGGTTTAAAAGATCCGATTGAAGATATTGATGTCAAGAAAAATTTGGCAGATCGACTTTTTGGAGGAAATGAAGTAGAAATAAAACCTCAAGGAAATATCGACCTTACTTTTGGAATAGATCGCCAATTTACGGCCAATCCGAATATCCCTGTACGAAACCAAAGAAATGGTGGTTTTGATTTTGATATGGATATTCAAATGAATGTGACGGGTAAGATTGGAGAAAAACTGAACCTCTCTACCAATTATAATACAGGAGCAACTTTCGGTACCGAAAACCTGATGAAGCTGGATTATAATTCAGATGCCTTTTCGGAAGATGAAATCATGAAGAAAATTGAGGCCGGAAATGTAAGTCTGCCATTGAAAGGAACTTTGATCCAAGGAAGTCAAAATCTATTTGGATTAAAGACCGAGTTACAATTTGGAAAACTTTTCTTAACCGCAGTGGCTTCTCAACAACGATCGCGGCAACAATCTTTACAGATTCAAGAGGGGGGACAAATTCAAGAGTTTGAAGTCGGAGCAGATGATTATGATGTGGATCGCCACTTTTTCCTGACTCATTATAATCGAGATAATTTTGAAGCCAACCTAGAAAGTATTCCCCAAATAAATTCCCTATTCAAAGTACGACCCGGTTCTATCGAAGTTTTTGTAACCAATTTGCAAAACCAAACAGAGCGTACTCAAAACCTGATCGCCCTTGCGGATTTGGGAGAACCTTCGGTTTTTAATAATCCTGATTTTCGAGGTCCTTTGGGTTTTAGAAACCCAGATATCACCAACCAACAAGGATTGCCTGGGCGCTTGGTTCCACAAGATTCTTCCGAAACCATTGGGCGAAGGAATTATGCCAATGATTTATTATACGACATCCAAAACTATAATGATGGAGCGGTCTATGAAGCAGATCAAACCGTAAAAATCTTGAGAGATGTTTTTAAATTACAGCCAGGGAGAGACTTTAAAAAATTCCAAGGTTACCAATTGAGACCAGACGAATATGAAATCAATCACGAACTAGGTTTTATTTCTGTCCGACGTAATCTACAGCCCAATGAAGTAGTAGCGGTCTCCTTTGAATACGAATACAATAATAAATTTTATGCCGTTGGAGAATCCAATGGAAATACCAATGTAGACCCCCTAAGTGATAGTCCTCGATTTGTGAAAATGTTGAAATCCTCTGTACAAAGAGTTGATCTTCCTATCTGGGATTTGATGATGAAAAACATCTACTCCGTTGGAGCATTCAATGTCAATCCTGAAGATTTTATCTTTGATATTTACTACGAAGATCCAGGGGCTGGCTTCAAACGTTTTTTACCAGAAACTAATCTTGTCGGACAACCACTCCTCCGACTCTTTAATCTTGATAAGATCAATATCCAAGGAGACCCTTGTCCAGATGGAATTTTCGATTACATTCCTGGAATTACCATTTTCCCAAGAAGTGGTAAAATCATGTTCCCGGTACTAGAACCTTTTGGAAGAACCTTAGTCGAAGACATGGATGAGGAATTCAAAAGCAAATTTGAGTATCGACAGTTGTATGATTCTACCGTATTTAGAGCGAGAGAATATCCTGAACTCAATCGTTTTTCTTTACGTGGAAGATATAAATCGAGCATCTCTTCTGAAATATCTTTAGGTGCCTTCAACTTGCCCGAAGGTTCTGTAAGGGTAAGTGGTGGTGGAAAACAATTGGTAGAAAATGTACATTATGAAGTGGATTATAATATTGGTCGGGTTCGTATCCTCGATGAATCTTTACTCAATAGTGGATCACCAATCAACGTCTCTTTTGAAGACAATACACTTTTTGGTTTTCAATCAAAAACCATGTTGGCCCTTCGAGCTGACTATAAGGTCAGCAAACACCTAGAGCTGGGAGCAACTTATCTACACCTTTTTGAAAGACCATTTACCAATAAGGTAAATATCGGAGACGACCCGATTAGTAATCGAGTTTTTGGCTTTGATATGAACTATAATAAGGAAGCTCCTTGGCTAACTCGTTTTGTGGATAACCTGCCTTTGATCGAAACCAAAGCCCCTTCTAACTTTACCTTTACCGCAGAAGTTGCCGCCCTAAAACCGGGGCATGCCAGAGCCATCAATGCGCAAAGACAAGATTCGATATTGCAAGATGATGGTACTTATAAGCAGGTTAAGGATAAGGGAAAAGGTGGAACCGTTTATATTGATGACTTTGAAGGATCGACTTCTGGGTATGACCTTCGGAATGCAACGACCAGCTGGGTCTTAGCTTCTGTTCCTCAAAATGATGCGAGAAATGGAAATCCATTATTCCCAGAATCTGAGTTTTTGGATACCACACTCACCGGAGTCAATCGAGCTCGACTCAATTGTTATCGGATTGATGAATTTGTGAGGACGGGTACGGCGAATTCAGATCCCTATGTTGCCCGAATTCCTCAGACTGAAATATTCCCAACCAAAGCTCAGGCTTTTGGCCAGAGCAATGCCTCTTCCTTTATTCGAACTTTTGATGTGACTTATTATCCCGATGAAAGAGGGCCTTATAATTTTGATTTGCCACAAAATGGTACTGATTTTTCAGCAGGACTTGGCGATGATGGAAAGTTGAAAAATCCTAAATCACGTTGGGGGGGGATTCAACGAAGTTTGCCCAACCCAAATTTTGAAAGTACCAATATTGAGTTTATTGATTTTTGGGTGCTCAATCCTTTTATGGGATCTGGCGCGGATAATCCCGGTGATCTTTACATCAACTTGGGTAATGTATCGGAAGATATTTTGAGAGATTCTCGTCGTTCTTTTGAGCATGGAATTCCATCTGGTGCTAATCAGGCGATCACAGATACAACTCGTTGGAGCCGAGTACCACTGGTACCTCCAATTACCAATGCCTTTGATAATGATCCAGAGAAAAGAGCCTCACAGGATGTTGGATTGGATGGATTAAATAATGAGGGAGAAAGAGAAGTCTTTAAGGAGGTCTTGGATCAATACCAAAGCCTTCCTGCAGCGGTCTATAATGAAATTAGAAACGATCCAGCGAATGATGATTTCACCTTCTTTAATGATCAATCTTTTGATCCTGTTGAAGATAGTGATGATGTATTTTTAAGGTATAGAAGAAATAATGATCCTCAAGGAAATTCAGCTGTTGCGCAACGGAATGTTGCTACTTCTTCGACCAACCTCCCGGATGATGAAGACATTAATCGAGATAATTCCCTAAACGAGGAAGAAGAATATTTTCAATACCATATTCCACTTCGCCCTATTCTAAATCCAGTGTCGGGTAATTTTGAATTGGATATGGATCCACAGTTAGTAACGGATACCATTCATCAAGAATTGGAAGAAGGAGATGACCCGAATTCGAAAAGGATTTGGTATCGTTTTAAAATTCCAATTGATCAGTATACGAGTAGTGTAGGGGGAATCAAAGACTTCCGATCCATTCAATTTATGAGAATGTATATGAAGAATTTTGAAAGGAAGACTACTTTGCGTTTTGCTACTTTGGAGTTGACCAGAAACCAATGGCGTCGGTATTTGCGACCAATCGCTGGTGTCGGTTCTAATACCGGAGTACCGACTGGAGGAGACACTCGCTTTGAAGTCAATGCGGTAGGTTTGGATGAAAATAGTGAGCGAACGCCTTTTGGTTATGTATTGCCTCCCGGACTGATTCGAGAGCAGCAAACAAGTGCCAATTATGCCGCCAACTCTTTTCAAGATGAACGATCTATGTCGATGGTTATTGAAGATCTTGGAGTTGATTCCATGCGAGGAATTTTTAAAATACTAAACCTCGATATGAGGCTCTTTGAACGGCTGGAAATGTTTGTGCATGCCGAAAGAGTCGAAGAGCTAGACCGCCTAGTGGATGATGAAGATATTTCCTTATTTATTAGGTTGGGGAGTGATTTTGAAAATAATTATTACGAGTATGAAGTTCCCCTCTTCTTTTCCGATTTGGCCAATGCCAATCCAGACATAGCCAATGATGCTTATGCGAAGGCCGTTTGGTTGGATGAAAACTTTGTGGATTTTTCTTTGAAAACCCTCATCGAGATGAAGAAGCAGCGAAACGCCAGTAATATTCCTTTGGATGAAATCTATGAAATGGAAGATACGGACCAGACTCTTGAAGGACGTCCTGGAAGAATCATGCGGATCAAAGGAAATCCAAATTTAGGTTTGGTGAAAGGAATGATGGTGGGTTTGGTCAATCGAGATTCCGAAGATATAGCTAGTCATAGTGCAGAAGTTTGGATTAATGAATTGCGGGTCAATGGATTAGACGAACGAGGTGGAGTCGCTGCCTTGGCGCGGATGGATATGCAATTGGCTGATTTTGGAAACTTTTCTTTGTCTGGAAATTACAGTACCAGAGGTTGGGGAGGAATCGAAGAAAAATTGATTGATAGAAGTCGAGAAGATATCTTGCAGTATGATGCTTCCTTGAGTTTGGAATTGGGTAAGCTTTTACCCGAAAAAGCGAATGTAACGATTCCGATGTATGCCTCTATCACCGAGACGCGGAGTACGCCTCAATACGATCCTTATGATTTGGATATTCCACTAAAAGAAAAACTGGAAAGTGCCAATGCGGGAGATCGAGATTCTATAAGGCGGCAAGCAGAGGATGTGTCTTCCATCAAAAGTTTGAACTTTACGAATGTCCGGAAAAATAGGTCGAGCTCCAATCAGCGCGCACCGCTCCCTTGGGATATTTCTAACTTCAAATTTACTTATGCCTTTACCGAAACGGATCGAAGAAACCCGATCATCGAAAGTGATAAATTAAAATCTTATCGAGGGATCGTAGATTATAATTATACCCTCACACCATTATATATCACTCCTTTCAAGAAGTTGATTAAAAAGGACAAACACCTCAAGTTGATTTCGGAGTTGAACTTCAACTTAATCCCTAATAGTTTTAGTTTCTCCAATGTACTAGATCGGGATTTGCAAAAAACGAAATATCGATTTACAGATCTGGCGGAAGAGTTTAGTACCTTTTATAATAAGCGGTTTACTTGGGATCGAAATTATGATTTAGGTTGGGACATCACCAAGTCTTTGAAGTTTGGCTTTAATGCCAATAATCAAGCGATTATTGATGAGCTTAAAGATTTTGATGATAATGGAGAACTCCGTTCTTCTCAAGAATTAAAAGATAGAATTTGGGAAAATCTAAGGGACTTTGGGCGAACCAAAAATTATGATCATTCTGCCAATGTCAATTATACGGTGCCTTTCAAAAAGATACCTTACATGGATTGGATAACCGTAAAGGCGGCTTATACCGCGTCTTATTCTTGGGCGGGTAGTGCCATTGGGGTTAATGGCCCTGGGACTGGAGTAGCGGATTCTTTAGGAAATGTCATTTCGAATAATCAGAGAAGAAGTTTGAATGGTAATTTTAATTTTGAAAGTCTTTACCGAAAATCTCGTTATTTGACCAAGATTGATAAGCCCGCAAGAAAGTCAAAAACTGCGCGAGGCGATAGAAATGCTAAGGGAGAAGGCGAAGGCGAAGGAAAAGATAAGAAAGGCAAAGGCGAAGACAAGAGATCAAAAGGCAAGGCGAAGCGTGAGGCAGAAAAAGCGAAAAAAGACGAAAAGGCAGCAGATAAAACGAAAGGAGGG
>CAYQRA010000415.1:0-6301 GCA_964419315.1 uncultured Saprospiraceae bacterium
CTGGTAAAAGTCCATTCTTCTGTCGTATTGAAGAGGGTCAGATTGGCTTTTGCACCTTCGGCAATTTCGGGGATATCTAAACCAAAAACCTTTCGAGGATTGATGGCCAAGAGTTGCACCATTTGGCTTGGACTAAAATGCTCGTGTAGAAAAGTATTGATCAATGGAAAGAGCGTTTGTAGGCCAAGGCTACCAAATTCGGCGTAAGGAAATTCTAGGTTTTTACATTCCTCTTCCCAAGGGGTGTGGTTAGAAGAGATAAAATCAATGGTGCCGGATTGGAGTCCTTTGATTAAGGCTTTGACATCTGTTTGTTCGCGTAAGGGCGGTAAAACTTTAAAATGGGTATCGAAGCTTGCTAATTTTTCATCTGTAAAAACCAAATTCATAGCAGCTACGGAAGCAGTGATTCGCGCCCCTCTTTTCTTGGCTTCTTTGATTTGAGCGACTGCGCCAGCAGTGGATATATTGGCGGTATGCAAGCGAGAATCGGTATACTCTAGTAAGTAAATATCTCTTTGCAGCATTAGTTCTTCCGCCAGAGCGGGAATTCCTTTCATACCTAGAGAAGTACTCATCATTCCTTCGTGAATCTGTCCTTTTCCAGCAATGGTCTCATCATAAACTGGATTGATAATGATGCCATCAATGGCTTTGACATACTGTAAAGCTCTCATCATCAGCCCGCCATTCTGAATGGCTTTTTTACCATCCGTAAAAGCGATGGCACCCGCCGTTTTCATATCATACATCTCGGTAATGTCCTTCCCTTCGCAATCCTGCGAAATAGCTCCCAGTGGATACAAATCGACTAAGCCTCCTGCCTTTTTTCTTTGGAGGTATAAGACTTCTGATTTGGAATGAATGGCCGGATGCGTATTGGGCTGTGCCGCAATTGCGGTAAATCCACCAGCAGCGGCAGCTCGGTCAACAGACTCTAAATCTTCGCGATGCTCATAGCCTGGATCATTGACCTGTACCCCTACATCCATCCACCCCGGAGAAATGTAAGCTCCTTTGGCATCCAATACTTTGGCTCGTGATTCTTCAATCTTTGCCCGTATGGCTTCAATCCTTCCTTTACGAATTAGGATATCTCTTTTCTTCTCATGTAGGGAAGAACCTGGAGACAAAATGGTAGCGCCTTTAATTAGCAGCATGTCGATATTGATTTTGATCTGCCTGCAAAAATATTCAACGTGTTTGGAAATATGGCCTTAATCGAAAGAAAAAATTTTTATTTCTGTTTTTTTCGCGGAATCCAACGGTTATTGACCATGATCCAATCCTTTGTTTTTTTGAATAAACGGCTTGTTGCTGGCCGAATATGGACTTCATCCAGATAGAACTCCTCGCCATAAAGTAGGTCTTCATTGATAAAAGTTACTTTGAGGTGGCTATCTGCTCGCTCTAATTGTAAGGGTATATCCATCAGCATCCATCCACGATCTACCGATCGAATATATTTGAAAAAAGAAATGGTTTTGCTTTTAATAATTTCACCCGTGGCCGGAAGATACTCGGTATAGGTCACTTTGCTTTTTGGCGCTAGGTCATAATCCATTTTTGACCAGAAAGAAAGGACGTTAACGTACTCCGTTTGGTGGACGGGCAGTGAACCGTCAAAAAACACAAAAGGGGTGCGGCTTGCGATGCTTTTGGCACCACCGCCTTTATAAGCATAGTTCGATTTTTCAGCATCAAAACTTTTATAGAAAAAAGTGACTAGACTATCATTACTCGCTATCTCGCTGTGCGCATACATCGTAGTCGAATCTACTAGCGTCCGATAATAGTCCTCTTGTTGTGCGATCCGTTTTTCAAAATAAGTAAGTGGCAATTCAAAGAGTCGGATGTTTTCGTCCTCATAAAGTTGATTCAGCCCCTGAACTAGGTGGAAATAACGCGCCGAATTAGCAGAATAAGTCTTCTTGGACACAAATACCAATAGCGGCCGTTGGTCAGGAAAATCATCTAGCACTAGCGGGCGACGACAAGGTTCTGAAATAATTTCTATTAAATTAATCGTTTGGCTAAGAGAAGTACGTCCCAAAAATGTTCCCATCACGGGTAGGCCCGTTTCTACTCCTGCCCACGAACTTCGATGTATGTGGTTTGACAATTGTTCTGGAACGATCCAAAAATTTTCGGATCCAATGTGGTAGTACGGAATAGGTAAAATTCCTTGATACTTATCCAGATCAACAGAATAAATCCAAGGGTTATCAGATCGACTAAATAGTTCGCGTTGTTCGGGACGGGGAATCAAATCATAGTTAGCCCAAAAAAGATAGCCCACTCCTTCGAGGAGTAAAACACCCAGCATCAAAGCATAGCAAAACTTTCGTAAATTCTCTTTTTGCAACTTAGCAATCAGATGAAACAAGGCGTAAAGTACAGCAATATTTGACACATAAAAAAAGACCCAAGCAAATCTTCCCAAGACCCTAAACTGTCTCAAATAGCCCAAGTAATCGGTCATCCATTCCCAGCCTAAAGGGGCAAAAGGAATACAAGCGGCGTACATTAAAATCACCAAGGCCGCCCATAGGAAATAACGCAATGTTGGATTCAGTACTCGATCTGCTGCTGGTGCTAGGGAAGGACGGATTTTTTTATAGACAGCACGTCCAATCAAAAATAATCCACCAAAAACAACGACCATTCCGAGGTAAGCTCTCGTTTCGCTTCGTACGTATCGGATATCTGTTATATTTTCTTGAATAAAGGTTCCTAATGGTAAATCAATGGGAAGGATCAAACTCTGTAATCTCGTGTTGTAGAGGGTAAATCCAGAGGGCCAAGCGGGGCGATCGAGGATGGGATCATTTAGAACGGTGACTATAAATAGGTAGGTTAAAGGTAAAAGGAGTTGGATCAACAGATGACTCCCCAGCCATTTAAATTGTTTAAAGGAAGCTTGGTAGCAAAACCTAAAAAAGAAATAGCCACTGATTAAAAAGACGACCATCGCCATGTGATAGGGATGAATTTGATTGGCTAATAGTGGGATTAAGCCAATGGCGATACTGACCGATAATTTGGGTCGCCTGCCAAAGCGAATTAATAGCCAAATGGTCATGGGAAGTAGAAAGGCAAAAGATAAACAATAATGAGCAGCGAAGCGATCCAATTGGGGCGAAAGCGTACTCACTCCGATGGCTGCTGCGATACTAAACCAAACGGGTAATTCTAATTCGCGAAAAGCCAAGAACAAGAATAGGCTACAGAGCAATTGAGAAAAAATCAAACTCAGATTCCAAACCGCAGGAAACCAAGTTGCATCATTATTGGCATAATATTTAACCGCATTGGTCAGGAGTACAAAGATATCTGCGGTGCCCGGTTTGTCGCCATATGGATAATTCAATCCGAGGTAATGGTCATAACTTTCATCGTGTTCGATGTGATACATGTTAGCCATCATACTTCGAAAACCATCTAGGGAATCTCCGATAAAATAAGCATTAGGGCTTTGTAATAATTCTGCATGTCTTAACCCGAGCAAAGCCAGCATTAGTAATGTCATGTACAACAAACCTTTTCCTGTACCGACTTGATTTTTCATTAGTCTGTTTTGGACGAAGATAAAAAAATGTAGAACAGATGGAGCAAGTGATCGGTCAAAATGCAATCCAATTGCATTTAAATTTAAGGTAGCCCGTTTCTATACAAGGAAGGTTTTATATTCTTAGTCTTTTTTATAGACCAAACTTCCAATACTGAGACCAACGAAAGGGGCTGCGGCCAAACTAGCTCCAGCCAAATAAGCTCCTCCTCCCACATGAAAAGACCAAGTTAATTTATTTTGAAAGGTGCGTTGCAAACCATACATTGGCCCTACCAGTAAAACATAATTTTCGGTGAATTCATTGGTAAAGTTAAAACCATTGGTATAGGTGTATACCGCTCGTAAACCGAAAAAGTCTCCACTATTGCCAATCAATTTTTTTCCTTTATTACTAGTCTCCTTCGTTCGATAATATCGGCGCACCTGAATGGTGCCATAGGGTCTTACTTTAGAGTCTCGCTCTCCAATGCCATTTGGGAATATTCCATGAAAATTTAGCCCCGCCCTAAAAGAAACCGTAAAATCCTCCAAGACTTTTCCTTCATATTCTGCCCCCGGAGTTAAATAGTTTACCTTAATCGTATGCTTATTGATTTTATCACTATCGTAATTATTTTGCGCCCCTAAAACCTGGGGTAATAAGCTGACTAATACTAAAACAAAACGGAAGATACTAGCTTGATTTTTCATAGGTCTTTTTATTTTAAGTCAAAGTCATATCGAAACGGTCTGACGGCAGGTAAAGTTTACCATGATTAAGTAAGTGCAAAACAAGATACTTGTTTTGTTTGAATTTAAAATCAGTTGAAAATAATTTTTATAGATAAGTTGCTTGCGGTGTAGCCAGCAAGGATAGGAATAAAACAGAAGCCTTGTTCCTAAAGAATAGATTTGATAATCATCAAATCTAGGATTTTTAGTTTTTTTTTTAAACCTAGTACAAATGATCTTGAATCCGTGCTTAGGTTCTAGCTTTTATCTCAAAAAAAGGACACCGGTTTCTCTGCAGAAGGTTGTTGTATCTTTTAATAAACGTAAATATTTTTCAAAAATTTCTTATAGGCTTAGGTTTTCCACAGACGTAAGAATAAAGTTTCCAAGCCTAAAAAGATCAAAGCCAAAATCAAGCACCAACGCCATAAAATAACTCCTTGGCTCCTTTCTCCTACCACTTCCGTCAGACCAGCCCGAGCGGTTGTAGAAATAATATCCATAGTAGGTCCCAATTGGTTTTCCAAATCAGATTCGTTAAAATAACTCAACTCCGATTCTTTGCGATCAAAATTAAAAGCATAACGTGCCAAGGTACTATCCGGTCGCAAATACAAATCATAAAACCCTGCTTCGCGTACTTGATTATTGATACTCAAAAGCACCTTCGGTCCTGTTACTTTTTGCTGAGGAATAAATTCTTCCTCTTTTCCTTTTAGTTTATAAACCAGTTCTCCACCATCGGTATTATTATCCGCTTCGATCAAATCATCTTGTCCAATGGTATAAGCGATTTGGCGATCCTTGGCGGTAGAAATAGCCATTTTATAAAGCATTGGGATAAAAACTTCTCCACTGCGAACCAAGTTGTTGAGGTCATTATCAAGTGGTGCGGCGCAAAGGTAAAGATGCCCCTGCCCCAAACTGTATTTTCCCAAATAACTATTGCCATCCCGATAGGTCAACAAACGTTCTTCTCCCCTACTTCCAAAACTACTTAATTTAAAATTCCCTTGCGTCACAGGCAGTTTCAAATTGGATTGTCGATTTTCAAAAACATCTGCAAAAATAAATTCTTCTGTATTGATATCTGATACACTTCGTTCTACTCTTTCAAAACTTTGCAATTCATTGGCTTTCATTTCGGTTAGGAAACTGGCGTAAGAAGCAATATTGGCATTGGCAGGAGGAAAGACCAAGAGGTTTCCACCATTACTTACAAATTCAGAAAGTTGAGCAGCCAATCCGCTACTCACCTGTGCAAGTCCATTGACTACAATCAATTGGTGATCAGAAAAGGTTGAATAATTTAGGTTGCGAGAAAATTGGTTATTGAGTCGAAAATAAGAAACTCCCGCAAAGGCTGCTTTGAGAAATTTATTTTCCACCGTTTCATTAATCACCAAAACATCAATGTGTCGAGCTACATTGAAAGTAAAATAATATTGATCATCAAACTGCACCGGATAATCCGTGATATTCAATTCCGCTTCGTGCCAGCCCGTCTTTAGAATGGTAATATTAATGGTGTCGGTCACAGAGGATCTTGGAGGGATGGTCAGCGTTCCAACTGGTTTTACTTGCCCCTCATGCTTGAGACTCAAACGGATATTGTCTTCTTCTTGATCGCTGTGGTTTTGTACACGAATAACGAGGGAATTGGTTTGATTGATCATTTGTACCGGCGCATCAAACCAACAAGAGTCAATACTGATGTTTTTTTCCTGTACCGATTGTAGTGGAATCAAATTGATATCAAAAGTAGTATCTCGAAAATTTTCCAAATCAGATATATTGCGTTGAAAATCAGAGATAACATAAGCGATCCGATTATCGGTGGTTCCCAATTCCAACGCTTGCTGCTGCCGATTGAGGGTTTTGGATAATTCCTTAACGGCAGGAGAAACCACCACCTCATCAATCAATCCAAGTGCATCTTCCTTACTGACTAGCCGTTGGTGACGACCTTCAAAATCATTGGTCAAAATCTGAAAACGCTCTTCTAATCCATCGGCTTCT
>CAYQRA010000416.1:0-6298 GCA_964419315.1 uncultured Saprospiraceae bacterium
GATTAAGAGACCAATCCTCTTGGCCTTACTTCTGTTGATAGGGGGGAACCTATTCGCGGCACCTGCCAATGACGACCCATGCAATGCAATTCAACTGGATGCCCCGACATCCTGTATCACTACGACGTACACCAATGTAGCCGCAACCAACTCCAGCGGAGTTATCAATCCCGGATGTGGTGCTTATTCTGGTGGAGACGTCTGGTTTAGTTTTACCTTACCTAATAATGGATATCACGTAGTCCTCGAGGCTACCATGGGAAGCATGGTAGATGGAGCGATGGCGGTCTATTCCGGAACCTGCGGGAGTTTGAGTCTCGTAAGTTGTGATGACCTAGGCGATGGTACACTGTCGATCAGAGTAGAAGACGGCTGTAATTTTCAAGATGCCGGAGAAACTTTTTGGTTAAGGGTTTGGGACAATGGCAATTCCAATAATGGAACTTTTGACCTTTGTGCCTATGCTACTTATCCAGAGATACCTGCTGGAGCATTGGCTTGTAGTACTTTTGCACCACCTGGCAATACTTGTTGCGATGCAACGATCCTTACGGACGGACTAGATGGCTACTGTGGAAGTACCAAAGGGTATTCAGATGTGCCCGGTTCGATTGCGGAGTTTTGTGCTTTTTTGGACAATAACTCTTGGATTGGTTTTATCGCAGAGAGTGAAGAGGTAGTCTTAGAAGTAACTTCTACCAATTGTGTATTCGGAGATGGAATACAAGTCGCAGTTTTAGAAACGAACGACTGTACCAATTTTTCTATAAAATCAAACTGTTGGAATCCCAAAGCGGAAACTACTGGAACCGTAACCGCTGTTGATCTGGTTCCCGGAGAAATTTATTATTTGATGCTCGATGGTTGGGGAGGAGATCTTTGTGATTATACCATTCAAGTCATTAGCGGAATTCAAACGACAGAAGTAACAGTAAGTGATGATACGATTTGTGCTGGACAAACTACTCAACTGATGGCCAATGTAGTTGGGGCAGGACCTTTTACTTACAACTGGTCGCCTGCCGGCTCCCTCGATGATCCAACTAGCCAAAATCCAATCGCTAGCCCTATGGTTCCGACCACCTACTCGGTTACCATTACCGGTGCCAGTGATCCGATCCATACCGTAGATGTTCATGTAGATGTTGCCGCACCCGGTCAAGCTACTATAAATGGACTTACTACCGTTTGTGAAGGAGTGACTGGAGTTATTTATAGTGTTGATAATCCTATTGGTGGACATACTTATAGTTGGACGGTTACTGGAGGAGCGACTATTTCAGGAAGTAATACCGGAACGTCCATTGAGGTAGACTGGTCTACTACTGGAGGCGATATTTGTGTAACGGCTACAAATTCTTGTGGTCCGGGGATGCCAAGTTGTGTTACAATCAGCACCATTCCTAAGCCAGATATTAGTATGAATAATCCAGCACCCGTGTGTGCTCCAAGCACTATAGATCTTAGTACTATTCCTATTTCCAATGGCGCCTTCGTTGGTGGCCCAGTGACTTATTACGAGACAGAGGCACATGCTTTGGCTGGTACACCAGCATTGGCAAGTCCGATCGTTTCTACTGGTGGTACTTATTGGGTAAGAATGGATTCAGGACCAGGGTGTTTTGATCATACTTCTGTAGTGATTGTCATTGAAGACCCACAGATTTTTGTCAATCCACCTGCGGTTCGATGTGCTCCAAATACAGTAGACCTTTCTTCTTTATTGATTAATGAACTGAATGGAACTGGTTCCCCATCAGCCTTACTTTACTATGCTGATAGTCTTGAGGCGGTTAATAAAATAAATCCATTGCCTTCGCCAGTTGTTAGTGTCGGAGGAACTTATTGGATCCGCTATGAAAGACCTACTGGATGTTTTGATGTTGGCCCTGTGGAAGTAGACATATTTTTACCTGCGGATATTAGTCTAGATCATGTACCGACGATTTGTTTGGGAGAAAGCATTGATCTAGATACGATTAGTTTTACCGACGCCAATAATACGACGATTACCTCCAAAACTTTTCATACTTCTTTTGCTTTGGCATTATCCGGTTTTCTACCAATGAGCAACACCGTTGTTCAAGGAGATGCTTTTATGAGAATCGTAACGAGTAATGGTTGTCCTACCATCGTTCCGATAAATGTAACAGTCCTTCCTTTGCCTGAAGTATCTTTTAGCGGACCTTCCAGTGTCTGTACTGGAGGAGATATTGATTTGACCTTTAACCTAGTGGGAACTCCACCTTTCGAAATTGTCTATAATAATGGCACAACAGATATAACCATCAATAACATTATTCTAAATACACACACCGAAACCGTAACCATAAATGCTAATACTACTTTTACTCTTGTCTCGGTTAATGATGCGGGCCCTTGTACGGGACTCGTAGATCCAGTGCCCGTAATCGTGGATGCCAATGCATTGCCCACCGCGACGATTTCCGGAAATGCAGATATTTGTGCTGGCAGTTCTACTTTATTAACGTTCAATTTTACCGGCAACGGACCTTTTAATATCGTACATTCTGGAGGTTCCCTAAATGGATTAACCAATGGATCAACCTTCTCTGTTAGCCCCAGTTCAAGCACTACCTATACTTTAGTCTCTGTAGAAGATGCTGGGGGATGTATGGGAACCGTAAGCGGCAGCGCCCTTGTCAATGTCAACAGTCCATTGCAGATTCAAAATACCAGCGCTTCTTGTAATAGCAACTTTACGGCTTATACCGTAAGTTTTGAAATAAGTGGAGGCACTCCTGGAAGCTATGCGGTGACTGGTGGTACCGGTACACTGACTGGAAATCAATTTGTAAGTGACGAAATTGCCGCAGGTATAAATTACAGTTTTACCATTAGTGATGCTAGCGGATGTCCAGCAGAAGTAGTGAGTGGTTCTCAAAATTGTAATTGTACAGATGATGCTGGAACGATGGATAATACGCTAGTGGAAGTTTGTCAAAATGAAACACTCACCGTTCCGGTAGCGACCGGAGTCGTTTTAGAAACGGGGCACCTTGTACAATATGTATTGCATGATAATGCAGGAGCCATACTAGGAACTGTTTTCGCGCAGTCGAATACCCCAAGTTTTACTTTCCAAGCAGGAATGACTATTAATACCACCTATTATGTTTCTTCAATAGTTGGTCCTGATAATGGTTCGGGAAATGTAAATGTTTCTCATACCTGCTTTGATATAGCAGAAGGAACGCCTGTCCGATTTTTGGAAGCACCCGAAGCTACTATTTCTGGTACAACCGAAATCTGTAGTGATGACCTAGCTACTTTGACCATTAATATTTCCGCCGGAGTTGGACCATTTGATTTGGTATACTCTGATGGAACTCAAAACCAAAGCCTGACCAATGTAAATGACGGATTTACCTTTGATGTCAATCCAACCAGCACAACAACTTATACCATAGTATCCATTGTCGATCAAACTGGAGCGGCCTGTGCAGGCACCGCGACTGGTTCTGCGATCGTAACCGTAAATTATACCCCACAAGTTACCCCAGTTAGCTATGAATGTGATGCTATCAATACCCAGTTTAGAGTAAGCTTTACGCTAAGTGGAGGAGATGCTTCTTCTTACATCGTCAATGGAACGCCAGGGAATTTGGACGCAGTGACGAATGTATTCACGAGTGATTGGTTGGCAAATGGAACCAATTATTCTTTCCAAATCACAGATGCAAAAAATTGCGATCCAAGGATAGTGACCGGGACTTATGAATGTCCATGTACTTCTTACGCCGGAACAATGAGTACGGTATTGAGAGAAGCTTGTGAAGGAGAAACCGTCACTTTTGACCATGCGGCCGATCATGTTTTAGATGGAGATGATGTCTTAGGATTCATTCTTCATGGGGGAGGAGCCACCACACCAGGGGCAATCATGTTGCGGAATAGTATTCCTGAATTTGCTTATGATCCAAGTTTGGTATTGGGAACTACCTATTATGTGTCTGCAATAGTTGCGAATGATGATGGCATGGGTTTTCCAGTAACGGATATTTCTTTAGATCGATGTCTTTCAATTTCGGAAGGACAACCTGTTCGCTTTGACCCGATTACAGAAGCTTGGATTTCTGGAGCCACCACTTTATGTGAAGGAGATAGTACCCCAATTGTTTTTAATTTTGCTGACCCCGGAGAATATGATGTGATCTGGTCAGATGGAACCAATAATTTTACGGCTACCGGAATGAGTAATGGAGACATCATAATGGTTGCTCCTACGGTAAATACTACCTATTCTTTAATCGCTTCCGAGTCGGCGACTTCATCGCGATGTGCAAGTACTATTGATCCAACAACTTCGGAGATTACTATTCCAGTAATTGAAGTGCCCGTGGTCAATGATTTTGTCATCGAATGTGATAATTTGGGAGCCTTCTTTGTGGTGTCATTTACCATTAGTGGAGGAGACCCTGCGAATTATGTAGTAAATGGAAATCCAGGAACACTTACCGGAAACGCCTTCGTTAGTGAGCCCATGATTAGTGGATTGCCTTATCTCTTTGAAGTGAGTGATGGAAGTGGATGTCCACCAGTAACTCTTACTGCGATTGAGTACTGTAGTTGTACGCCCGATATCAGAGCTGAAATTTCGATAGAAGAAAATATTAGTTGTACCGGAGAAGCAGACGGTAGTTTAAGTGTTTCCAATGTCAATGGACTAGCCCCTTTTGATTTTACTTGGGATAACGGAACCAATGGGACAGACATTAGTGGTTTGCCAACGGGAATGTATTCCGTTACGATGACAGATGCTAATGCTTGTACTCGCATTGATTCTTTCTTTCTAAATCAACCCGATTCTATCTTGGCAGATATTGAAGGAATTACAACTACTTGTCATGGAGATGCAGATGGAATGATTGAATTGAGTTCTGTAAGAGGTGGAACAGGGGAGTATAGTTTTGGAATAGAAAATCTAGTGACGGAATATCCGAGTGAAATTTTCTATAATTTGGAGGGCGGATCTTATAATGTTATTATCACGGATGCCAATGGATGTACCGGGGTTCAAATGGTGGAAGTACCAGAACCTGAAAAATTGGTGGTAGATCTTGGAGACGATGTCACCTTGGATCTTGGAGATAGTATCGACTTGATTGCTTACGCCAATCTCCCGATTGATTCTATTCTTTGGACACCAGAGGAGTTAATGGATTGTACCAATTGTTTGGTGCAAAGTGTTAAACCTTATATTTCTACCAGATACACCATCAAAGTGAGTAATGAGGTGGGATGTGAGACGGAAGATGATATTCGAATCTTTGTCGACAAGATGCCACAGGTTTATATTCCAAATGCTTTTTCACCCAATGGAGACGGAAATAATGATTTCTTTACCGTTTTTGGAGGAGGTTCCGTGACTAGAATTCATACTTTTCAAGTTTTTTCTCGATGGGGAGAACTCCTTTACTCCAATGACGAATTGGAATTGAATAATGAGGAAGAAGGATGGAATGGAAAATTCAAAGGCCGACAAATGTCAGACGGAGTTTATACTTATTTTACTGAAATTGAGTTTGTTGATGGGTCAAAAGAGTTATTTAAAGGATCTGTTAACCTACTTAGGTGGTAAAAAAAAGAGAACAATAAGCGTATTTTTCTGAAATATATAGTGCCTTTCACAAAAAGCCATCTCCTTCCATTAATAGTGGATGAGATGGCTTTTTTTTGCACTTATGGGATTAAAGTATTAACTTGGGCTTGTTCCTTCCCTCCGTTTGTTCCAACGAATCACAATTTTACTTACTAGAAAAGCCATGCTTTTCCATTTAAACTCCCAAAACTCCTTCTTTTTTAAGAAGGTAGCTTTTATATTTGGGAGCAAAAGGGTCTTTTTTTAACCAAAACACTCCGCCCAAGATGATTAGGAAACTTACAATTACCTGTATAGCTATGCTATGCTCTCTTTCAATTTATGCACAATGTAACTTGCCGGCTCCGCCAGGCTCAACTTGTAGCTCCGCAACTTTCTTCTGTAATGGGGAAGTAGATAACTTTTGTTCTACCTTACCAACTGGAGGTGCTGCGGGACCTAGCCCATTATGTAATGGAAATGGAGTACCCAATAATATTCATTGGATCGCCTTCGCTGCGGGTAGTACCAATATCTCTATTACCATTTCACCATCCAATTGTGATACCATCACGACACCAAATGGAATCAATACGGGAGTACAAGCAGGAATTTATTCTGATTGTACTTTTACCAATGCCATCTCTTGTCAAGGTGTTTGTCAAAGTAATCCCTTTTCTTTGTCTTCTGGTAGCT
>CAYQRA010000417.1:0-6297 GCA_964419315.1 uncultured Saprospiraceae bacterium
GTGCTACTTTCTGGATGATTATCTGTGGTCTATTGGGGATGTCTACTAAATTTGTAGAATGTACGCTAGGGGTACAGTATAGAGACGTTGGGCCTGATGGGACTATTTATGGGGGACCAATGTATTACTTATCTAAGGGCTTGAAAGAAAAAGGCTTTGAGGCGGTCGGAAAAGTTTTGGCAGTCTTATTTGCTATATTCTGTATTGGTGGATCTTTTGGAGGGGGTAATGCCGCTCAGTCCAACCAAGCGACCATCGTACTGAAAGACTTACTCGGATTGACTAGTACCAGTGCTGGATTTTTTATCGGAGTCGTCCTTGCCATTATAGTAGGGATTATCATTATCGGTGGAATCAAAAGAATAGCATCTGTAACGGAAAAGATCGTCCCCTTTATGGCTGGTCTTTACATGCTTGCTTGTCTTTATATAATTATCAGTAATATCTCTTACGTTGATGATGCTTTTGGGATGATATTTTCAGAAGCCTTTACGCCTAGAGCGAGTGTAGGAGCAATGATTGGTGTTTTATTAATAGGTTTTAAAAGAGCTGCCTTTTCTAATGAAGCAGGTGCAGGATCGGCATCAATCGCTCACTCTGCGGTAAAAACAAAATATTCTGCCTCCGAAGGTTTGGTTGCTTTATTGGAGCCTTTCATTGATACGGTTGTCATTTGTACCATGACTGCATTAGTGATCATTATTTTCAATTCGGGTGGTGCATTTGAATACGGAGGTGCAGATGGAATGGTAACGATTGATGGCGTAAATTATGAAGGTGCAGGAATTACAGCTAAAGCATTTGCCGCTTATATTCCTTTCTCCAATATTTTCCTAACCATAGCCGTCGTCTTATTTGCAGTGTCGACTATGATTTCTTGGTCTTACTACGGATTACAATCTTGGAAATTCCTTTTTGGTAGAGGAAAAACCGCTGATATGGTTTATAAAATCATCTTCTGCCTTTTCATCATCATTGGAGCAGCAGCCAATATGAGTTCCATTTGGGCCTTTTCCGATGCCATGATTTTTGCAATGGTATTCCCAAATATGGTTGGTTTATTCTTACTCTACCCAGTTGTTAAAAAACAATTGGCGCGATACCTAGAAGCAATCCAAGGAGTTGGTTAAAACCACGCTTACACCAAGGTCGACTTAGACCTAAGCAAAGCATCCCGAATTTTGGATTTTCCAAAATTCGGGATTTCTTTTTCTCCTTTAGTAAAGGAAAATTATTGATAATAATTTTTTATTTAACATACATAAAATACCAATCAAACGGTATAGCTTCTTCCCTTTCCTTATCGTAAATTGCATTTGCTAATCTCCCTTCTCTCCCACTCCTTCCAAAACGAGCCACCTTTCTCCCACTCCCAGTTATGGCAAATGCTTTTTGCGTTCGCTCAATTTTACAAAAAAACCAAAATGATACCATCATCCCAATTCCATCTAGCCTGCTGGTGCCTGCTCTTATCTTTTCAACTTTCTGCCCAAACCACTCATTACGTCGATTGCTCCGCAATAGCTGGAGGTAGTGGAACTAGCTGGGCTACCGCTTATAATGACCTGCAAATTCCATTGGGCATAGCTAGCGCTGGAGACCAAATCGTAGTTGCCAAAGGACATTATAGTCCAAGCAGTAGCGATGCTACTGTTTCTTTTGAACTTGTCGACGGAGTTGCTTTATTGGGAGGATACTTAAATACCGACCTTGATCTAAGTCAAAGAAATCCTGCAGCAAATCTTACGGTTTTAAGTGGGCACTTGGGAACGAATTGTAATGGTGTTGGGGGCAGCGGAAATTCCTTTTCTGTTTTATATTCCTATGATTGTTCGGCGGCGACGATTGTCGATGGCTTTACCATTACGGGGGGAGCCGCAAGTGCACCTTGCACCGGAGCGTTGAGGGAGCGACAAGGAGGAGGATGGTTTAATGATGGTTCGGGGACCAATAATATTTCTAGTCCTACGATTCGCAATTGCCATTTCTTTGGTAATTCTGCCAACTGTGGCGGCGGTGCCATCTTTAATGATGGTAATTTCTTTGGCGTAGCGAATCCATCTTTTGAGAAATGTACTTTCGAAAGTAATGATGGCGGAACCGCCGGAGGTGCGATTTATAATAATGGCAATGCCGGTACTTCTAGCCCTCAATTTTACCAATGCAAATTTATTGGCAATGGGGTAAATCAAACCCCCGTAGCATACGGGGGAGCTTGTTATAATTTTGGGAAAAATGGAAATTCTAATCCAATTTATATCAGTTGTTTATTTCAAGAGAATATAGGCTATGCTGGTGGCGCCATGTATAACCTAGGAGAAGTGGGCAATGCCAATCCACAGATAATCAATTGTACTTTTTTTGGAAATACCGCCATTGCTAATGGGGGTACCATTTATGCCAATGCGGGTAGTAGTCCCAATATCGGAAATGCGGATCCTTATGTTGCCAATTCTATATTTTTCGGAAATACAGCTGGCCCCTATTTAGGCGATATTTTTAGAAATAATAATGGCGATATCACCGTTAAAAATTGCCTTTTTGATGTGGCAGCAAATTGTATGGAACTCAATAGTGGTATAGGTCCAGCAGCAATTTGTCAGGGAAGCAATCTCTTTGGATTTGACCCGCTCTTTTCGAATAGCGCAGCAGGAGATTTATCCTTATCTATGGCCAGTCCCGCGATTGGCGCTGGAGACAATTCAGAGATTGGAGGGTCTTCCATTGATGTCAATTGTGAAAATAGAATCCAACAAGGGATCGTAGATTTGGGAGCCATTGAAAGTCCATTTTTACCTATTGCCGCACCGATTGAATTGCTTAGCTTTTTGGCAAAAGCAGAAGAAGGAATGGTAGCTATCGAATGGACGACCCTTTCCCAATTCAATACTGATTTTTTCGAAATCGAAAGGAGTCCTGATGGAATTCGCTTTACAAGTATTCATCAACAAGATGGCGAAGGAACATCCAATCAGGTTCACGTTTATCAAACCCTTGATCAGAATCCTTTTGCAGGTTATAATTATTATCGTCTGGTGGAAACTGATCTTGCAGGGAATAGATCTTATAGTGCTATTCGAGTGGTGGAGGTTTCTGATTTGCGAGTAGCAATTTTTCCAAACCCTGTTATCCAAAGTCTTAACCTAAGTATCAATCATCCAAAAACATCTGGCAACAAAGGGAACCTTCTATACGAGGTTTGTAATCTTATGGGGCAGGTACAATTGAATGGTCAGATTTCATTGCAGGAAAACAAAACACAAATAGCGATACCTGAAATCGCAGATTTGCTAGCAGGGATTTATTTTATCCGCGTTTTTGACCAAGGGGTCAAACAGGAAGTATTGCGATTTAACAAAACTGATTTATAAGATCTTCTTGAAATTATAAGCTTTCTTTTTTTGACTAAAACTTAATCCACCATAATCAAGGATGAGCAAATATCTTTCTATCCTTTGTCTATTCACAGCTAGTTTTTTGGGAATGGCTAACAGCTATTCTCAAACAGACTGGCAAGTCATCCATGCTACGCAAGATGGAAATCTGAGTATTCAACTACAGTTAAAAGAACAAATCAATCCAACTCAAGAGGAATGGATTTCCTTGGCAATAAAAAATGATGGTCCAACAACAAGTATCATTGAAAAAGCAATTTATCAGATACAACTTAGCGCCTATGAAGGCGGCAGTAAAGATGCTTTAAAAGAAGTCTTTTTAGAAGTAAAAAATCCTTTAGATTTCCTAGGACAAGACAAAGCCCCGATTGAATATTCCGGTCAATATTTACTTCCTTCTCAAAATCAAAATCAAGCGTCCATAAGCGCAAAACTAGCAGCGCTATTGGGCTATCCAAAAGATAAACCTTGGACAATAAAAGCAGAATTTTCTCTACAACTAAATATTCAGGACGCTCCAGAAAGTCAAAGTCATTGGTCAGCAATAACATTTTTCTTTCAATGGTATCCTCCTTCCCAAGCGGCTCAACGAGCCGCTTGGGAACAGGTTCGTCCTCTTTTATTTATCCCCCAATCCAATGCTTATCAAGAAGAGCGAATGGCTGTTTTGCTAAACAATCCTTTGGCCAAAAAAAACCTAGAACCTTCGCAAATCATCAAAGCTATTCAGTTGCGAAAAGGACAAAATGATGGTCGACAAGCTTTAATCCAATACCTCGACAAAAACCATCCTCAAGCAGAACAACTCATCGCATTTTATCGCAAACGTTTATTCAAAAAAGATTTTCGCGCTCTGACAGACCTCAGTCATGCGCCCAATATTTGGAGTGATCAATTTTTAGAACCTATCATTTCTTGGTTTCAACAAGGCAACTCTGGAGTCATGATTCAGATCATGGATATGATGGAAGTCCATCGAAAAGATTGGATTAAAAAGCTTGGGATTTCTACGATCTTTTTTGACCTCATTATTTATCGCTATGAGGATATCATTTACCAAACTCATCCGGCACTTTCTGATCGAGAACTATTGGTTTGGAGTTCTGCTGCTCGACTATTGGCTCAAACAGAACATCCAGAAGCGGAAGCTATTTTTCGTCGTTTTCTTTCTTGTAAATTTAAGATTCAGCACAAAAACTTCTGTCTATTGCCTTATTCTATGGAGCTACCCCCTCCGCTCAGAGTAGCTGATGTAGCGCTTGAAGGGCTTTTACAAATGAATAATCAGCAGCTGGAAGAATTGTATTTTAGTGCAGGCTATCACCCTCCCTATGCGGCCGGAGAAGCCGAAAAAGTGATTAATCGGGTTCGAGATGGATTGATATTACAATTGTCTTTTTCAGAAACAGAGTAAATTCAGGCATTAAAAAGTCAGACCACCACTACGATCTGAGAAAAAGTGTGGCAGTCTGACTGGTCAGATAAAGGGTATTCTTAATACTATTCCTTAAATATTTACAATGTAGTTATAAGCAAAAAAAGTGTTAATTCTCAACAATGGCAGCTGGTCGCTTTCGCTTTATTACCACGACTTGATTAACCAAGGGTTTTTCAAATTCAACGACCTGAGGCAGACGATCACCAGAGCCCCAGATAATTTCCACCTTTCTTAATTCTGCTGCTCCCAAACCAAAATGTATGGGGGTTAATTTTCCACTATAACTTTCTCCCCCAAGATTGTGCTTGCGGATTATTTTATCGTTAATAATTATTTTAGCTCCTACTCCATCTACATTGGCGGTAAGATCATCTTGCAAATCTATTTTGATCCAATTGCTCCCAACTTGTCCTTTCGGAGCACCGCTATTGAGGTAGACAAAGGTTGGACCTGCTTCAAAAGTTGTTGGCGCTTTGATTACTTTATTGGGAGGAGGTAGCGCCATGTCTTTTCCCAAAAAACTTACTTTAAGATTACGAGCCTCTGGGCTATTAGAATTGTTTCCTCCAGCGTGAACGACTACTAGATCCATAAAGCCATCATTATTCAAATCTGCACTTACCGAGCCGTTGGCACTTTCGTGCATTCTAAATAAATCTCTAACTTTACTCTTCTTCGCGGCCTCATATCCCATCTCCGCATAAGCATCCATGTCCTGCAAATAAATCTTATCTCGTTTGTGCCAATTGGTTCCGGGGGCAGGTCGGCTAGGTGGGTTGGCTTCATAGTCGAGATGGGCAATATCCAACAACTGATATTCCAAAGTAAGGTCTCGAAATTTAAAATCTCCAGGCGTACTTTCATTGACTAATAAGCGCCCTACCCCAGCGGAAAACTCTCCTATAAAATTATCATTTCCACGTGATAGACTTCCGACTAGGTAAACATCTAAGTCGCTGTCATTATCCAAATCAAGAAAACTAGGATTCCAACTAAACTCTAGACTAGCGATGCTATGTGCAAAATTGAATCGCTCGTAAAGCGGTAATGCTGCTGGTGCCCAATTGCTTTTTCGAACGGCATCAGGGGCGATATAGGGCGAATGAATAAGGTGGGTATTTTTTACCTGATCAATAAAACCTTGGTCTGAATCATAACTTAAAAGTGCGTGATGCATGACTGCCTTATCGTCGATATAGTTGTGAACATTCATCGCTGCCACGCTTAAATCCTCTGCATCCATTGCCATAATGGCCGTGTTGCGAAGCAATAAAGATTGGGTGCCAAAATTAGCCACCATGATGTCTTCTCGGCCATCACTATCTAAGTCGCCAGAAGCGATTCCCATCCAATCCCCATTCCAACGGGGATGATTAAATTTGGGCATGATTTTAAAAGACTTTCCTGCCTGGTTTTCATAAACCCGAAGGCGGTTGCCAATATCATTGGCAACTACCAAATCGG
>CAYQRA010000418.1:0-6293 GCA_964419315.1 uncultured Saprospiraceae bacterium
AAGCAGATTCTTATGGTGGCAGGTATGGATCGATATTTCCAAATTGTGAAATGCTTTAGAGATGAAGATTTGAGAGCTGATCGCCAGCCAGAGTTTACCCAAATAGACTGCGAGATGGCTTTTGTTACTCAGGAAGATATCCTCAATACTTTTGAAGGACTGACTAAACATTTGTTTAAGCATACGCTCGATGTAGAATTGGGAGACTTTCCAAGAATGTCTTATGACGAGGCGATGATTCGCTATGGTTCTGACAAACCAGACTTGCGCTTTGGGATGGAATTTGTGGAACTCAACGATGTGGCCAAAGAAAAAGGCTTTAGCGTCTTTGATAATTCGGAACTCGTAGTAGGAATCTGTGCAACAGGACAAGCCGCTGCTTATTCCAATAAAGACATCAAGAAATTGACGGAGTGGATGCAAAGACCACAAATTGGTGCGAAAGGTTTGGTTTATGTAAAAGTTGGCGAAGAGGGAATCAAATCCTCTGTTGGCAAGTTTTTTAGCGAAGAACAATTACAGGTTTGGGTTGAAAAAATGGGTGCAAAGCCAGGCGACCTATTATTGGTTCTTTCTGGAGAAACAGAAAAAACCCGCAAACAATTGAGTGAATTGCGTTTGGAGATGGGTCGCAGAATGGATTTGATGAAAGATGGGGATTTCAAACCACTTTGGGTCTTGGATTTTCCATTATTAGAGTGGGATGAAGATTCAAATCGTTTTCATGCCATGCACCACCCTTTTACTGCACCGAAGAAAGAAGATGAAGATCGCATGTTGAATGGCGATCATGAAACGATGAAAAGCTTACGTGCAGATGCCTATGATTTGGTCTTGAATGGATCAGAAATTGGAGGGGGATCTATTCGAATTCACGACCGAGACTTACAGTCCAGAAATTTCGACTTACTTGGTTTTAGCAAAGAAGAAGCGGAAGCACAATTTGGTTTCTTGATGGGAGCTTTTGAGTACGGTGCTCCTCCGCATGGCGGAATTGCCTTTGGTTTTGATCGCCTATGTGCCGTCATGAATGGCCAATCTTCTATTCGAGATTTTATTGCTTTCCCTAAAAATAATCAGGGTCGCGATATGATGATTGATGCTCCTTCTGCGGTAGCAGAAGAACAGTTGGAAGAACTCGGTATTGACCTCGTAAAAGAAGCGATTGAGTAGTGATTTTATAGAACTCCTAGTAATCAACGCCCTTAAAGCCATCTGGTTTTAAGGGCGTTTACACTTTGGCATAATTTTATATGTATTTAATTAGTTAAATGATCCCAAATTGCTGTCACAAAAAAAGTCATTCCGTACTTTATACTATTCTTTTAGTGCAGTACATTAAAAACATATAAGCTCAAAACACTTAAAAAGATGAAAAAATTTACATCAATCCTTCTTGTTGACGATGACGAGGCGACCAATTATCTCCACGAATTATATATCAGAGAATGGGGGTTTGCAGAAAATATTTATAAAGCATTAAACGGTCAAGAGGCACTCGATTTTTTAAAAAACAATGAAGCCTTTCAAAGAGATCGACCATCTTTGATTCTCCTTGATGTCAACATGCCGATTATGAATGGCTTTGAATTCATGGAAGCCTATGAAAAAATGGAAGACGATTTTAAGGCTACCCAAGTAGTCGTGATGCTCACCTCTTCTCTCCATGCTAGCGATCAAGCAAGAGCTTCGGAACTCAATACTCTAGATAGCTTTATCAATAAACCTTTGTCGCGCGAGCAGATGGAAAAAATAGTGGATCAGATTCAATTGGCAGAATCCAATGTTGATTAGATTACTGGTTACTTTACTAAAAGCAAGCCTTTAGAAGGTCAGCATTAAATAAAAGCAGATTCTATAATAGGATCTGCTTTTATTTTTTCTTGAGGAAGGAGAACCCTCATCGTTGTTCCTTGATCGACGACACTTTCTATTTCTAGATGACCACTATTTTCATCAACTATTTTTTTGACGATATAAAGTCCTACGCCAGAGCCTTCTACGTGATTGTGAAAGCGATTGAACATCCCAAATAGTTTTTCTTGATGCGCCCCCAAATCAATTCCGATACCATTATCAGATACCGACAAACAGACGAAACCGTCCACGGGGTAGCTTTTGATTTCCACCTTAGAAGGACGTTCCTTGGAGTGGTATTTAACGGCATTGGTCACTAGGTTACCAAGTATACTTTTCATGTTTGCTCTAGAAAAATAAACCGCTGGCATCTGTTCAAAATCCTGAATAATACGGACATGATATCGCTCAATGTCATTTGTATTTTCCATAAGAACTTCCTCCATAATATCCTTAAAACTCAAACATTCTTTTCTGGTCTTCAAATTTCGTTCTATTCTCGAAACTTCAAGCAAATCAAAAATGGTCTGTTCCAATTTTTCCGTGGTCTTTTCCATAAAGAAAGTGGTTTTCTTTAACACCTCATCCTCCACTCCTTCTACCTGTTTTTTGATTACCTTCAGCAAGGATTGGATATTAATAACTGGAGCTTTCAAATCGTGGGAAACCCGGTAAACAAAAGAGTCTAGAGAATCGTTTTTTAGTTTTAATGCTTGGTTTAAATCTTCTAATTGAACATTTTGTTTTTCTATTATTTCTGCTTGTTGAGCTCTACCTGCCAATTGATTTAAACTTTTACCTAAGCTGGAAAACTCTGTATCTCCTTTGAAAGAAACTTTTCGAGAATAATTTCCATTTTCGATTGCTCTGGCAGTACGCTTTAGTTCAGCAACAGATTTTTCTAATTTGTGTTTTAAAAAATAACCTACGTAGAGTACCAGAAAAAAGAAAGTCACAGACAGGACTACCGAAGCTATCCGAACGCCACCGATACGATCAGCTATTACAGAGATATCATTTTTCATAAAGGCTTCTTCGACCGTTCTTAGGTGCTTAAAATATTGAACCTGCTTATTGGTAAGGGATTGAATAATTATTCCTTTTTCAGTTTCGCTATATTCTTTTTTCGACTGTAATAATAGCAGATACTCATTCTCTATTTCATACACTTGTTCCAAGTTCAACTTATCCTTAGGTAGCTTCATGTCCTCTACCCGATTACTAAAACTTTTTATATCCTCTCGCAATCCTATTCTTTTCCTCGATGTCCAAATATCTTTATTCACTTTCTGAATAGTCTTTTCCATTGTATCTATCAACCTTGAATTATGATCAATGGCATCAACAAAATAGAGCATAATTGATTGATCCTTTGTGGTATTTTCCCAAGCAAAAATACCTGCAATGACCATCATGCCTGCAACGATGTAGATAAAGATTGAAATCTGTTTGCTAATGAGCATATCGAACTATTTTATTAAACTAAATAAGTTCCGTTTCTTTATTCTCCAATTCCAATTCCAATTCGCTTCCATTTTCTTTCCTCAAAAAATATAATTTTACGGTCATTCCTTTATCCACTTCACTTTGTATTTCAACTTTCCCTCCGTTCTCGTCCATCAATTTTTTGACGATATACAATCCTACTCCTGACCCCTCTACATGATTGTGAAAGCGGTTAAACATTCCATATATTTTCTTTGCTTGTTTCTTCAAATCAAGCCCTAAGCCATTGTCTGAAATTGATAAACAAACGTAATTATTGGAAATAGTAGTTTCAATAGTGATCTGTGGATCTCGATTGGGGGAACGGTATTTTATGGCATTATCAATGATATTGGTCAGGATACTATTTAAATTGGTTTTCGAAAAATAAATCTGCGAAGCTTCTTCAAAATCTTGGGTGATTATCATTCCCGTTTCCTCAATGAGCATACTTTTCTCCTCTAAAACTTTGGCGACCATCGCCTTGATCGAATTTTGTTCTTTACTGCTTTTCAGGTTTTGCTCAATTCTCGATACTTCCAATAAATCGTATATGGTTTGCTCTAGCTTTGAAGTTGTTTTTTCTAAAAAGAAAGTTGTTTTCGTCAATACTGGATTATCCATTTGAATTACCTGACTATTGATCACCTTCAACAAAGACTGAATATTAATGACTGGTGCTTTAAGATCGTGAGAAACGCGGTAGACAAAACTATCCAGAGAATCATTTTTATATTTCAATCGTTTATTCAAATCTTCCAATTGCAAATTCTGATTGGCTATAATTTCTGATTTCTGTAGATTCTCTGCCAAATAATTAAAAGACAAACTCAGTTTTCCAAATTCATCTGTGCGGCTTAAGTTTTCTTGCTGCGAATAATCTCCATCGGATAAGCGCTGTGCTCTTGACTTCAAAAAATCAATAGCTTTAGACAAATCTCGGGCGATAATTTGCCCCAAGACAATAGCACAAAAGAAAATAGAAAAACTCGCCCAAGAGATCCAGCTCAAGATTTGTTGGTACACTCCTTCAATCCCTCTTCCTTCCTTTTGATACTGTGCAATTCCATCTGATTTTGCTAGGAGCAAAATTTCCGTCATCTCCACTCGAATCTGACCTACTTCTGCCAATGCCAACCCCTTCTTTTGGGACGACCTCGCAAATGGATATTCCAAAGATTTTTCTAAATTGATCAACTTAGCAAATGGGGTCATCAATTCATTCGCGACTTCCTTCTGACGTTCTCCCAATGCCGCAAATTGAATTATCTTATTTCTCATATCTTCTATGACTTCTGGATACTCGCTTTCGTTTTTTGCAGTGTGGAGGCGTTTTATCATTCCAAGTTCAGCATGAGTCAACCCTACTTGTAGCTCGTCCAAGACCATAGATTCTTTGTACCATTCCTCCACCCTTTCGGTATAATTATATTCAACGCTTTGCGACCTTTGATAGCTCAATATGCCCGCCACAGCCGCCAAAATAGCTACAAACGTACTACTTGCAATAATTTTGTGCTTAAGTGTCATTAGTAAAATTTTAGTTCACAAATGGTCTTAAAAACCAATTGCCATCAACTCATTTAAGCCCTTCATTCAATGCTTAAATCAGGAATTACTCGAATTCGCTGTCTTTTAAAAACAGCACCTTTAATATTAATAAAGTCTATATATTTTACTGATTTTTCAAACTTATGTTGCATCATAAGACAAGACACCCACCTAATATCAATGATTTTAGGTGGGTATCTTGGATCAAAATAAAAAGGATAAGAAAAAGGTTTTGATCACTTAACGAATATCCATTTGGTCGTAGATCAAAATAAAGCGACGTGCTAACTCTTTGGATATGGGTTCGTCTACTACTTATTTTTCACATAGGTGTCTAACCATTCCGACATCTCCCAAAGCATGTGCATTACCGACTCTCGGGCACGATAGCTATGACTTTCATGAGGAAGCATCACCAAGCGCACCGTAGCTCCATGACCTTTCATTGCTCCATACATTCGTTCGCTCTGCATGGGGTAAGTTCCCGAATTATTATCTGCTTCTCCATGAAGCATCAGGAGTGGCGCTTCAATTTTATTGGCAGCAACAAAAGGAGACATTTTAAAATAAGTTTCGGGAGCCTCCCAAAAAGTCCGTTCTTCTGATTGGAACCCAAAAGGCGTCAAGGTTCTATTATAAGCTCCGCTACGCGCAATCCCTGCGGCAAACAAATCAGTGTGCGCTAGCAAATTGGCCGTCATAAAAGCACCATAGGAATGCCCACCAACCGCTAAACGATCGACATCTGCAACTCCCATTTTTTCCAATTTTTTTACCGCAGCTTCTGCCCCATCACTCAGTTGTTCGATAAACGTTTCATTCGGTTCTTCTTCTCCCTCTCCAATGATTGGCATTCCAAAATCATCAAAAACAGCATAACCTCTGGTCACCCAAAAAATCGGTGACCACCAACCAATTCGAATAAATTCATACGGCGAATCTTTGACCTGACCGGCAGCATCTGCGCTTTTAAACTCTCGGGGATAAGCCCACATCAAAACCGGTAATCGGCCATCTTTCTTTGGATTATAGCCCTGAGGGAGGTAAAGATTTCCCGTCAATTCCACTCCATCTGCTCTTTGATATTTAATCAGTTCTTTTTTTACTCCATCCAAGGCTAGGTATGGATTTTCAATCTGTGTAATGCGATTTATTTTTTTGGTTTTTAGGTTTCGTAAAAAATAATTCGCTGGTTCTTCATTAGACTCCCGACGGGTCAAAAGGATGCCCTCTTCAATATTTAAAATCGCAATCAATCTTTCGTAATAAGGCGCTTTAGAACGCCAAAGTCTTTTGCTTTTTTTACTGGCTACATCATATTCATCTAAGAAAGGTCGATTGCCTTCGCCGGAAGCGCCTTGTCCTTTGAGGTATAACGTTTTCCCTTCGTCTTTCGTTAA
>CAYQRA010000419.1:0-6289 GCA_964419315.1 uncultured Saprospiraceae bacterium
ATATCAAAGTAGGCGATCTTTATGCATCGGGAACGATCAGTGGACCTACTCCAGACTCCTATGGTTCTATGCTCGAAATTAGCTGGCGAGGAACGCGTCCGGTAAAAATGCCGGATGGATCAGAGCGAAAATTTATCAATGATGGAGATACCGTAACGCTTCGTGGATACGGGGAAAGCAATGGAATTAGAATTGGTTTTGGAGATACCGTAGGAAAAATATTACCTGCTCATCAGAACTTGCAAGCCTAAAGTAGAATCCTAAAAGTGAATTTGAGAAAGTATATTATAAGTTTACGTCGCTTCCGAGTTTTTCACCGATTCTTGGGCACCTCTCTTGCCCTTTTGCTTGTGATTAGTGCTATTACCGGTATTTTTTTGGCGCTCAAGAAAAATGTTGAACTGATTCAACCCTCCACCCAAAAAGGAGAAAGTAAAGACCTCGCCGACTGGCTACCGCTACATCAATTAAAAACTCTTTCGGAAAAAGCACTGGCTGATGCTTACCCAGACTTGGCTAATAATCCGGTAGGTCGGATGGATGTCAGGCCAAGCAAGGGGATGGTGAAAGTTCTTTTCGAAGAAGGATATTGGGAAGTGCAGTTGGATGGAAAAACGGGAGCCGTTTTGAATATTGCGAAAAGACATTCTGACTGGATAGAAGCATTACATGATGGCTCTATCATTAGCGATAGTTTTAAACTAGTGTCAATGAACCTCCTAGGTTGGGGATTGCTCTGCTTGATTTTTTCTGGACTTTGGTTGTGGTATGGTCCTAAGTTATTGAGGAAATGGAAAAAGAAAAGCTAAAGCATTGAAATCTACGTTTGGTGGTACCTACTTCATCACAACAATCTTCTTTACAAAACTCCATTGTTTAGTTTCTAATTCTACCAAATAAATACCATTCGGTAAATGACCTAAATCGAAGGAAAAGCTAATGCCTGGAAAAGCTTCATTTTGATCGAAAGCAATAGGTAATACTTGACGGTCTAAGGACCGTAGCCGAAAGGTATAATCCGTATTTATTTCTTTCCGTAAATAGACCCTGACTCTACCCGGACTAGGATTGGGATAAACGATGATCTCCTCCTTGAAGCGGTCTTCTTCCTGAAGGACGCGTAAATCTTTACGTTCGGTTTTTAAAACTTCCCGCATCAGTAAAATTTGTTGTTGAGTAAAACTAACGCGACATTGATCACTAGAAAAATCCATGAAATTTTCGACCATATCCGGTAAGTCTGCATGATCAGATGTACAAGAATTACGACCCAATTCACAATCAAAAAAAGACGGGTAAGAAATACTGGGAGTATCGTCGATACCATCGTCATACTGACAGCCATTTTGATCCAATTCAAAATTCCCCCAAGGGTGAAGGAGTCCTAGGTAGTGTCCGACTTCGTGTACCAAGGTGCGGCCCGTAAGGGAAATGACTTCTTCCGCTTGCGTAATATAAGGCGGAGGATTAGCACCAAACGCTTTATAATTGATGACGATTCCATCATAACTAAAAGAAGAAGCCTCTGCTCCTTGCGGCCAATTGGCCAAGCCAGGTGGCGGATAGGAATAACCAAAAACCAAATCTTCTTCAATGGCGGCTACCCAGATATTGAGATAATATTGAGGATCCCAAGCGGTGCTACCACCTCGCTTACTTTGTTTGATTTCTTCTGGATAACGAACACTGCGAGTCTCCCAATCTGTAGTGAGCGCAAATACAGAATCCGTTTTTACATGGATTATCTTAACGAGTTCAAATTCAATTTTTGCGTCGCCACTGATATCTGCAAAGATGGGCCGCAATTGAGTAAGGTCTTCATTATTGGCGCGAAAGTCGTTGTTGAGTACCTCTATTTGTTGACGAATGATCTCTTCCGAAATATTTTCTTCCTCTTTCTTCCACACAATATGAACGACTACAGGCAAAGTATAAATCTCATCATCGCGGTAGTTGGCCGCTTGGTTTTGTTTGATTTTTTGAAATAATTGTTGGTGTTTGGAAGACTGTTGTGTAATGTTTTGTTGGAGTTGTGCGTAGAGTGGATCAAAGCCACAGGGGGGTTGAGCCAATAGGGGATAGGCGAAAAAAAGGCAGATTAGTAAAAGGTTGAAAGGTCGTTTTCTCATAAAAATCCCTACTTAAGGGCTTTGCAAGAATGTACTCATTATGAAGTTGTTTTAAAATAGATAGATAATTTTCTTGCAAGTCATTGATCTCCAATACTTCAACTAATTATTTTCACCGTAGCTAAGGCTACGAAAAAATAATGGAGTTTCGTCTTGAAAATCAAGCACTTACAATAACTCTCAACCTCCATTTTAAAACAACTTCTATGTATGTGTTTTTCAAAGATAAGGATTTTTTAAAATATTTTCCTTTTTCATAGGAAGATAATTTGAATTTGAAAAGAGGAGATTTTATGGGCGTTTAAGCAAAGCAATTGGATTGAGCAATCAAGGAATTCGAGGTCGGGAGACCTCGACTTTGATCCGTCTAGGGCTTGGAAGTCCGTAACGAACACTCTATTTTTCATCGACCTTTACACCGACTAAAAATGTAGCGGATGAAATCGAACTCTACCTAGGGAGTTGATTTCTATGGCAGGAGCAGGAATTTTTATAAGATTGATGGTGTGGAGCACCGTCCGAAGGAAGTGGTTTTTTGTTTTAATTTTGGTGAGGTCAATATCCAAAGAAAGATAATATTGTTGGTACCGTGGAAAAAGAGTGGGATCGACTGCGAAGGTGTTTTCTTCCGATTCCCAAATATTGTCTGTGCCACCGTATAGGTTTTCGGCACCAAAGCCCACCGCGACGTTGAGCCATTTTGGGAATCGCTCATTGGTCTTTACAAAATCTGCGATATTGGCAGACAGCCAAAGGGTTTGACCATTATAATCTTTAAAAAAACGCTCTGGGGGCGATTGGCCATAAAGCTCTATGGCTCGCTCTTGAAAGGTAATGCTCTCGTTGCCATTCGAAGAAGAAATGGATTGCTTGGGATAAGCCACTCCCGAACTAGAAATTTTGATGAGTAATCGTTGGTTCTTCCAGGCCAACTCTTGAGCGACGAATAAACCCGTACCAATCGTATTGAAGGCTACATCATAGGGCGAAAACCCCCACTCCTTGGAATGACCATCTAAGACCTCTAGAGAGGTTTGGTACAAGGTCGATAAACCAACAGCGAACCACAAAGATTTCCTTCTTTTGACCCCCGCCCATTGGAGCAATTCAAATGATGCTCTCGCTTCTTGAAAGGCAGAAAAGGAATGTCCTACCTTATCCATTTTTTCCCATTCGTCCCAATCATCAAAAAAATGAAAACTACTCCGAGGATATTGGGCGTACCAAATCTCATTGAGCCCAACTATTGCACCAGTATAAGTGACTGCTCCGATCCCAAAAGTAGTCCAGAATCGAGCACTATGAAAGGTATCTGCCACCTCAAAAAAGGCTAATTTTTCTTGTTCCTGAGCCTGAATGGGAGAAAACCCAAGCAGAAAAGTAAAAAGACAGACAAGGAGGTAAGGATATATTTGCATACGGATCGTAGTGTAATGCCACAAATTTATTATAAATTTAAGTTATTTGATCTAATTTCGTGAGTAAGTCTTGAAGTAAGCAGTTCTTATTTGGCTTTATGTCAAATACTTCCTTTTTTCTTCTAAAACTATTTTAGCATCAAGTCTAGAAATTAAACAAAAGAATAATAAAACAATTTTACTAAAGAAGTGAGTGATCCGAAATCAATAAGATGGTTGTATCGTCAATTTCCAGACCTTTTGGAGAAAGGGGTGATTGATGCACCAACGGTATCGCGCCTCAAGGGCTACTTTGGTCCGGAAGAAAAAGCACCAGATTATAATTTGGCTTTTATCTTAGCAGGGGTCTTAGGAGCGGTTTTGATTGGAGGAGGTATCATTTTGATTTTTGCCTTTAATTGGGAAAACCTTTCTAAAACTTGGCGAACAATACTCAGTTTGACGCCATTGGTCTTTGGTCAATTGGTTTATACTTATGTTTTTTTTAGAAAAAACAATAGCCCCGCTTGGGTCGAAAGTGCTTCAGGATTTTTGATGTTGGCGATGGCAGCGGCCATTGCGCTGATTAGCCAAACTTATCATATTGAGGGTTCTTTAGAAAGTTTCCTATTTATCTGGATGCTTTTAAGTGTCCCCTTGCTTTATTTGATGAATGCTAGTTTGCCAGCGCTTTTTTATTTGGTAGGGATTTGTGCTTGGTCGGTAAATATCTCTGGATCGGAATCTGTTTATTATTGGTTTTTTCTAGCGATGTTTGTTCCGCATTTGATTTATAATACCAGAAAGGTGAATAGTATTCGGGGCAATTTGCTCGGTTGGACTTTTGTGTTGACGGGAGCGATCTCTTGGTTGGCCGTGATGGAATTTGATTTGCCTTTGTTTTTTATTCTTGGTGTTGCCTTTTCTTTGAGTGTCTTGTACCTCGTAGGAGATCGCTGGTATCCGGCGGCGCGTGGATTGGCGGGGCGGCCTTTTCAGGTCTTTTCGGTGATCGGTATTTTTATTTTTTGTATGATGCTAGGCAATGAATGGCCAAGCCAAACCGCACAATTGGGACACTGGGTAAATGGTTGGAATTATGCCCCTTGGGCAGGTAAAATAAATTTTCTGATGTGGACTGGGATTGCTACTTCTTGGGTCTTTTTGATGATCAGTGGATATCGTAAAGAAGGAAGAATACCTCCTTTTGCAGGACTTTTTCCGATATTAGTACTTGTGGGGAGTTGGATCGTACAGAATTATGGCTCTACTTTGCCTATTGTGTTGGCGAATTTATACCTTTTGATTTTTGGTATTCATTATATTAGAAGAGGAATTAATTTGCAAAATATGACGCTGGTTAATCTGGGAATGCTTTTTATTTCTTCTCTGATTATTGCTCGGTTTTTTGATACCGATTGGAGTTATGTTGTCAAAGGAGTCGTATTTGTGTTATTGGGGCTCTGTTTTTTGGGTGTCAATCTTTTGCTTTCGCGACGATTAAAAGACAACCGAATGCCCCCGTAGGCTGCAAGCCCTGACCTTGCGTCAGGGGTAATGCATGACGACAATGCATTAAATGAGGGAACCTGCCTCTGCCGACAGGCCGCGAGATCGACAAGGAAATCCATGAGCGTAGCGAACTAAAGCGGACGGGAGGCCAAAGTTCAAAAAGCATCCGCTAAAATCAAGAAAGTACTGTAATACCATTATTTTTAGAAGCTTTGGTCGGAAAAAACGTCTTTTTAATATAAAAGATAAAACTGCTTTCTAGATTTAGTGTTTATTCAGTAGATTTCAATTATTAAACATTCCGTTGAAAAAACTATTAAACTTAACCATTCTTTCGTAAATACATTTTATCAAAGAATCAACCTAACTAAAGTAAAATAAAATGAAGCAAAGTAAATTTGTCACCTTCGCCATACTAGGATTCGTTGCCTTAGTATTTGTCATCACCTTATCCAATAGTCTTTTTATTACCATTGATCCAGGAGAGAAGGGGGTCTTGTTTAAAAAGTTTGGAGGAGGATTGGATGTAGATAATCCATATGGACAGGGTTTTCACGTCATTGCACCTTGGAATAAAATGTACATCTATGATGTGAGGACGAATGAGGCTTTTGAACAAATGGCAGTACTGTCCAAAAATGGTTTGACCATTAAGGTGGATATGTCTTACCGTTTCCAACCCGTAGAAAATAAAATTGGTTATCTACACAATGAGGTTGGCCCCAATTATCAAGATCGAATCATCATCCCGGAGATTCGCTCCGCGACGAGAGAGGTCATCGGAAAATACCTGCCAGAAGAATTATACTCTACGCAGCGCGAAGCGATTCAAGATGAAATTTTTCAAAGGACGTCTAAGTCGGTTGGCGAAAAAAATATTACCATCGATGCCGTTTTGATTCGGGAAGTTACTTTACCAGAAACGCTACAAGCGGCGATCGAAAGAAAACTGAAAGAAGAGCAATCTTCTTTGGAGTATGAGTACCGTCTGGAAAAAGAACGAAAAGAATCAGAACGTAAAGTGATCGAGGCTCAAGCCAAAGCGGATGCCAATAGAATTTTGAATGCTAGTTTGACTTCTAATATTTTGAAAGACAAAGGTATTGAGGCGACTATGGAATTGGCGAACTCGCCGAATTCTAAAGTGATTGTTGTAGGAGGAGGAGAAAGTGGATTGCCTTTGATTTTGGGAAATTAAAAGTTGAGGGTGTTTTGAATGCACCTATTCTATAAAGAAAGGCGCTTCGGATT
>CAYQRA010000420.1:0-6273 GCA_964419315.1 uncultured Saprospiraceae bacterium
CTATATCGTTCTTTTTATTCTCTTTTTGGGATTTCCCAAATTGGAGGCGCAAGAGTTTTTGGGATGGGAAATTTTGGCAGATGTTAGTTTTGTTTCTGATTATTCGGAGTCTTTTGGGATTGATATACTCACCGCGACTTTTGGAGAAATGGTACGTAGTTTAGAAGGAAAGGAAGTTATCTTGGCGGGTTATATGATTCCTTTGGATGCTATGGGTACGAGTTATGTATTGTCTAGAAATCCCAATTCTACTTGTTTCTTTTGTGGCGGTGCAGGGCCAGAAACGGTCGTTAGTCTGCAAATGAAACCAGAGTTTATCAAACGGTATCGAACGGACGATCATTTGACCTTCAAAGGCGTTTTGCGTTTGCATGAATCCAATGAACGACAAATGAATTATGTCTTGGAAGCGGCGGAGCCGCTTTGATGTTTTTGGGATTTCCCTTTTTTTATTTTGTCCTAGCACTTACTAATCCATTCCTACTTTTTCCAATAACCAACCTCGTTCGGCTACCGATTTGGTTTCCTTTATTTCTTGCGCCAATTTTTTCCTAGCTGCTTTTTCTCCACTCGGAACTTGCAAAAGCTTTTTGGTCAATCGAATCAGATTGAGGTAATTGTCTCTTTGATAACCGAGGTGATTTTGTCTTTTGACAAAAGTTTGAAAGCTTTCTAATAAACTTTCCAAAGCATCGTAATAATTCTTTTCAAAATATATTCTAAGCAACATGGTCTTCGCATCTAACTGCAAAAAGACATCGTCTACTTCCACATCGTTGAGCAATTGCATGGCTTTATCATAGTTTTTTTGATGATAATGATAAAAGGCCAAATTATAATGAAAGTGATTTTCTCGATGGCGAGGTTCCAAAAACTTTTTTGCATCGTGCAGGAAATTTTCAGTCCAAGAAATTTCATGCAAGCCTAAACCCAATCGTGCAATATTTTTATAAGTAAACTCTGTCATATGACCCTCTCCGGGAAGAATGCCTTTTTCCAATCCTTCTTTAAATAATTCAAAAGTTTCTCGGACATAATTTTTCTTTCCACTATTGAGTTGTTGGATTCCATAATTGATGGCCATCAGCCAAATGTCTCGCATTTCAGCAATGGGGAATCTTTGCCAATGCTCTTTTAAAAATATTTTTAATTCTTGAAAATCTGCCTCCTTGCCACTTCCCTTGAGCAATCGGTAACCCAAATAATAAACAGCTACCGCTGGAGAAATTTTTGGGTCCGGTGGATTCTTGTCGAGGTAGATCAAAACTTCTGGTAAGAGTTGCAATTGGAAATGTTGATTGGCAACGGTAGTACGAGTCACTGCCGAGCAAGCGTAGCGCAATAGCGTCGCCATAAAAAAACTACTCAACTCTTTGACCAAAACTTGTAGCGGTAATTCTGCGCTGCGACTATGGCGGATGATCTGCTCGTATTGCTCCGCGTAATATTGATAACGAGTATATTGAAACGCCGCATCTTGATAAGGATGCTTTTTATGCAAACGATCCAGCGTTCGCATCTCGCTTTCAAAATAATGATTCATCTGCCGTTTTTTCAAAGCCTTGCAAAGGAGTAATTGCTCTCGGATAGGATCTTGTTCCATTTCCAATGAAACCATAAATTTTTGAGTCAGCTGGAGTAGGTAATGAACGGTGTAATGTAGTTTTTTTTCATTAAAAGCAGTACGTGGAAAAGTAGCTTCCCAGGCTGTGACTCTTGATAAATTCCGCTGTTTTTTTCGAGTTAAATTCTTTTTCAGGAAATCAAAAAGGCGCAGCAATTCCTCTCTTTTATTAAAGGCAGGAGACTGTAGCCAAAGCCGCAATTGCTTGAGTTCTTTTGAACTTAAGGCTCGTAAGTAGGCCCATAATTCAGTATTGTGCATGTTAGGAAGGTGTTTTATTGCAAAATTGATTCAATTTTCCTGAATATTTTAAGTCTATGTGCTTGATTATTAAAGATATATACTTTAATTTATATTGAAGACTCACTAAAAATGTTTTTTCATGTTTTTAGAATATGTTCCATCTTTGAAAGGAAATCTAAAACACCTTCAATACTAAACAAAAAGCCATGAACCTAAAAGTATCCCTCTTCTTTGCAATGCTTTTCCTTTTATCAGGTTTTCAAGTACAAGAATCGATATATATTGTTGATGTAGCAATAGAAGATTTTGTAGAGATTCACACCGATTGTTTGGATTTACAACTTGATCAGTCAATTATTAGCTCGGCTCAAGTTACTCCAGACTCGGTAGGGGATGATTTCTCTAATAGAAATGTAGCGGGTATAGAAGTTGCTGCAATCGGTGTGAACGATTTAATTGAAACGTCTATCATCGATAATGGAATAGCTGTTAGTAGTTCTGTGATGGATTATATCATTACGGAAGACAATGTAATATTGATACGACCAAAGGAAAATGAGTCCCTTAATCAATTAGATTTAGACTGGTTTGGAGAAGGGATCAGTAGTTATATTCCTGATGAATTGTTTCAACTTAAGGATTCAATAAGGATTGCTTTTAATCAACTAAAATCATGTTGGAAAATTATAAAGTCAATAGTCTCCATCTCTTCTGTCTAGTTGTCCTGTCTGCCCTATCTGTTAATAATCTTTATTTTTTGATATCGCATTGAGTGCGATCTTCTAATCACGGTTCTTATGAATTTACTAAAAGGAAGTTTCTTTATTGGTATGGGGAAGAGCACCTTAAAGCTCCAAAATAGAGATATCTAATACCTACCCCATTTTTAATTTACTAGAAACAATACGGTTTTTTTGACGGTCTTGCGAGATACTTTATCGCAAGTACTTCAAACGACTATTGTGTGTATGGGAGGAAGAAGTCCTCCTTATACTTGAACCCTAGAAGGGGGAGAAGTCCTGGCCATCTAGTTTGAAAAATTCTGCTAGTTGATTTTATTTCAAATAGGTGAGAAAACCTAGAATCAAGCAGGAGAAGACTTGCTAATTGAAATCGAAATAGATTTTCAATTCCGATTTCAATGAATGAATTATTACAAGTACAATCTTCCATTGGTAGACGAAATTTTTTAGAAATAACTAAAAAAATAATGTGCCGCAATTGTCTGTAGGTTTTGTGAAACCAATCATCAATCCAAAGCTCTTGTGGTGGCGCGTTATTTTAAATTCTTTTTTAACCATCTAGGCTTACTCGAGAGAAATAGGAGGTACTAGATATAAATAATCAGTCAATATGAAAAAATTACTTTTTTTATTATTCTGGGCCTCTTTTTTGGCTCCAAACTTACAAGCTCAATCGACTCAAAGTCTATGGGCAGAAATGGAAACTTACATCATCAACCATCTGGAAGATCCAATTCCTGAGGAGGCAAAAATGATTCAGCTATTTAGTGTACAAGAGGAAGAACCTCATGTAAAGGGAAACAAATTAGTAGAATTAGTTCGTAGAAATTATTGGCAGAAAAAATTTATAGTGGATAATAAGGAAAGGGTTGATCAAGCTAAGGAAGCGGAGCGAAATGATACAAAGATGGCTGTCGAACCAATCCACAATCCTGATTTGGTAGAAATCTGCCCTATAGAGATCGTGGTAATAATCGATCGATCATCAAGCATCAATCAAGGTGAAATTCCTAATATTAAAGCTGGACTTTCTGCTTTGGTCTCTAATATGATTGGAACTGGTAATAGTCTTACTTTTATCGGAATGGGAGGAGGATCAGGCGACGTGGGTGGTCCAGCGATTATTTCCGAAAGGGAAACTTATAACCCAGGAAATCCAAATATTCATTTGAATTGGATCGATATTTTGTCTTTTGGAACTTGTTATCAATGTGATAGTTGGAGTACTGGGTTGGAGGCTGCTATTGACCTTGATTTTGATCCAGATCTAGTATTGATGATTACAGATGGGAACGATGATCACCCAGCAAATGAAGATGATTTGACTATTGCAGCTGCCAATGCCTTAAAGAGTAACGGTGCTAATGGCGGTACTGGTGCTCATATTTTTGTATTTGGAGAAGAAAAAGTAGATCCTAATTCCAATACTAATGATATATATGAAGATTACGGAAGTCCTTCCCTAGAAATTGAGTTTTCAGAAGCCGTTGATTTATTTATTGCAGAAGATCCGTTAGAAGCACCTGTGCCACCTACCTTTTCAGATCTTGGTACGTCTGATTATATCGGTTTTCCAAATAATTCTGACTTTGCAGACCTTGCCAATTGGTTATCTGGTCTAGAGTTTTCTGGTCGAATAAATACGGTTAATATATCACTCCAACCTTGTGATGATGATTTTAGAGTTAGAGGTAAATATGAATTGTGTCAAGGGGCTATCTCTTCCGTTAATCTACAAATATGGGAAAATGGTATGGTGCTAACTACCGTTGCGGCTTCCATCAATACCAATAATAATATCTGGAGTTTTAGTACTTCTTATTCTCAGTTAGAGAGCTTAGGATTGGAGTATGGCAATTCCTATGATATCATTCCGGTCATGACTTTGGATGATGGTACGGTAATTACCGGCTCTTCTTTTGTACTAGGGCCTGACAATGATTTTCTTTTTGAAGAGGTAGATTGTTGTGATATTGATGATTCCTTATATTCCGTCCCAGAGTGTGTTAGACAAGGAGAAGAGTTTACGGTTATTGTAGAACTAGAAGGGAATGTTGAATTTGAGGAGATTGACGAAATCTACTCCAATGACAACAATTATACTTATGTAAGTCACTTCGTTTTAAATCTTCATGGCGAGACGCTCGTGTTTATCACTTTTATAAGCAATACTTGTACTTGTGAAGGAGAAATGTTGATCTTTGATATTCGTCTTACGGATTGTGCGGAGGTGATTTGGATAATGACTGATAATATTCCTTGTTGTGCAGATGAATGCGAAACCGTGACCATTCAAGATTGGTATGCGGAAGACTGTACCATCATTAATGGAAATCCAGCTCGTTATTTCTGTTTGGAAGTCTCTAGTATTGATCCTATCACTGACGTTTTTGCTACTACGAATACGGTATTTTGTCAGACTACTTTGGTTGAATTGGAAGTGAATAATCTTTCAGGAAGCAATAACTACAGCATTTGCGGATTTATGGTTTTTGACGATCCTAATTGTACCGGTCATGCAAAAGTCAGTCTGAAAGTAGAAACGGAAAGTACTTGTTGCCTTATTGAACAATCGTTTAGTTTTCCAAAGGGGTGTGGTCTAGAACGGTCCTGTCTGAAATCAGCAGCTAATTTTGAAATTATCATTGGAAAAGGAATGGATATTTCTATTGGTATTCCACAGGGAGAAGTAGTTACCGTCTTTGACCATATTGCTAATTCAACCAATGATTATACCGTAGGTTTGGTTCATTGCGGTCCTTTTATGTCTTCAAGCTCAGGAGGAATAAATCCTGGCCCTCTGGATTGTAATGGAATCGTTTTACCTACGCCAAATATGGCTGATTGTTTTAATACAGAAACTTCCGATCCTATTGTGAATTACCACTACGAAATTACCTGGAATAATTGTGTTTGGGACGTCATCGGAAATTTATGTGATGAGCCCCTCGTTACTTTTTCGCCTCCAGGTTTTACCGGTCGGAATGCTAGTGTTGAAGAAGATGAAAATTCTTTCTCCGATCCAATCAAAGTATTCCCAAACCCAGTGGATCAATCTGGATTCTTAAACTTTGACTTCGGCAATCTAAAAACGCCAGTTTCTACTATTGAAGTAAGAGATGTTTCTGGAAAAATAATGGAATCTTTTATTCCTGTTTCCGGTCAAAATAAATTCCAACACCAACTCAATCAACCCTTGTCGAAAGGTATTTATTTCCTAGTTTTTTATCTGGAAGATGGTCAGGTGAGGAGTACTAAATTGGTATCCTTAGACTAGGTAAACTAAAACCTTTCTCTCTAGATTGTTCGTTTCCTAAGAGGCGCAGCGGGAAGCTGCGCCTCTTCTCCTAAATATTCCCCACCCACCTCTTCGACTAGATTTATCCAAATCTTAAATCCTTTTCGTTCTTTCTCCTTTTTACCTACCTCCATTTTGGCAAAATCCTTGCAGCTATTTTACTTATTCTATATCTTATTAAAAATGGTGGTGAAACTTGCAGTAGATTCACCGTTAACTTCCCCCGAAACAGATTCACCTAAACAAAATATATCATGAAAAATAATGCCCTCCTGATAGCATTGCTTTTATTCAGCCAATTATTGACAGCTCAGATTACCGTTACCAAACACGACTTAAGTGCCTTTCATTCCAAACCAACAACC
>CAYQRA010000421.1:0-6255 GCA_964419315.1 uncultured Saprospiraceae bacterium
GCAGCTAGCGCAAAACTCATCGTCTGATTCATTCCCGGACTAGCACCATCAGGATCAATACTATTGAGTAAGCCCGTTGGTAAACTTGTCGTTACGACTTTCACTTTGTAGTTTGCCGCATTCAGACCTCCAAAGAAATAGCGGCCATTTTCGTTGGTAAACGTAGTGCCCAATACACTATCATCATTGCCATTCAATAATTGTACTTCTACCCCTTCGATCCCTTGATCGCCAGCAGAATAAGAATTGCTATTATCCGCATCAAGGAAAATCAGATCGCCAATAAATCCTTTGGTGTTGGTATGACCATTAGGAATATATCCAAAATTTTGAGCTAAGTTATCCATTGCCCCTAAGGTCAAACCACTCTGTGCATCCAAACTTCCTTGCGGGTCAACGCTAAGGCTTAAGGTATTGATGATATTATCGACATCCGTTACTGCTACCACATAATCTCCAGCTGGTAAATCGGGGAAGAGGTACGTTCCATCTCCTTTTGTACTTGTAGTAGCCATGACCATTTCTCCAATGTCCCAAGCCATATTGCTATTGGTATCTACTATCAAGGCGAGCGTCACTCCTCCTAGTGGAAGATCGTTACCGACCTCGTAAGTACCATTATCATTGACATCCATAAATACCGTGGAACCAATATCCGCAGGGGTCCCAGCAGAAGTATATCCAAAATCGCCACCTAGCCAAGTATCGCCCGGAGCAATGATGATGGGTTCTGATGTATTATTGCTATCACCATCTGGGTCGAAAGTTGGAGTGGTATTAAATCCTGCACTTGTCAAATTTGCTTCAGAAACTTGTACGACATAAGCATCTGGGTTGATGTTGTCGAAAATATAATTTCCGTAGGCATCCGTGGTCGTTGTGGTACTAGCGGTATAGATACCATCTAGGTCAGGGTCGGTCATTAAGGTGACTGTAATATTGGGAATACCAGATTCGCCCGGATCTTGAAGGCCATTGCTATTCGCATCATTCCAAACGCGATTTCCTAGTGCGCCTGTGGCGGATGAAGTTGGAGCATCCGTATCTGTTTTTGGAACATAATTGTAGCCAAAATCTGCGGTGACGTATTCACCTCCTGCACTTACCGTTACGGCCGTACTCATATCTGGCGAACTTGTTCCTTCGTCTTCATCAAAAATTGCATTCAAGCCAGAAGGTACATTTGATAATACTTTTACCGTATAATTTCCTACTCCAACATTGGAGAAGAAGTAACCTCCATTGGCGTCAGTTATAGTCGTTGGACAATCGGATCCACTTGTACAGTTTGTACTAATTAATTCTACCACTACTCCAGGAACACCAGGCTCTCCAGCGTCTTGGATACCATCGCTATTTTCATCTATCCAGATGCGGTTACCGACCATTCCAACTTCTACAAAACCAAAATCAAGGGCAAAATCCGTATCACCAGGACCTCCAGTCGTAATGCTTATTTCGGCATTATCGCCTACTAGTGTGGCTGCATTATCATTAAACCCATTACCAGAATTTTGCAGAGACAAACCATTTAAGCTTCCATTAGTTTGTTGTACATTACCTAAGTTAATTTTCACTTTATAAGTAGTAAAGTATTCTAAATTACCTGATATATCGGCAGAAGTAAAACTGTATTTTCCATCTGCATCGGTAGTGACTGTACCAAGAGATACATCACTAGCATCGGTGAGTGTAAGGAGTACACCAGCGAGTCCAATTTCTGAAGGATCTTGGATACCATCGCTATCGGAATCTATCCAAACTAGGTTTCCTAATTCAAGTGGAGCAGGAGAACAAAAAGCTTCCAAATCTCCAAGACCATTTCCTTTTTGAGCGGTTCCATTTCCGACCGGTGGACCACCACCTGCACCATAAACGTAATCTCCAGATTCGTAAAGCGTGTATCCTCCGGTAAGGTTAGCTACTGTTGAAGAACCTGTTCCAATACCTTCTCGGCCACCATCTGTATTGTTTAGTTTGAGAATCCCACCAGAGAAATCATGGAAAGGATCCATTGCTGTGGTTAGGATCGAAGGTTTTCCGTCCAATTGGAGTAAGCCCCCTTGAGTTGTTTCCCAGTGCAAAGCTCCGGTAGAGCTATTGGGGTTCCAAGTATTATTTTGATAGTAAATATCCCAGTGGTAAAATTCTACGCCACCAGGTCCCGAAGTACCTACTCCACCTACACCCGGACAAGTCCCAGCCAAACCATCTTCCAAAGTAAAGACTCCATTATTAGAACAAACTTTTAAAATATCTCCTCCAGCATCTCCCCAAGTCACATCAGTGGTAGAGGTTTTAAACCTTTTCTCTCCACCAGATTGATCTCCAAAACGATCTCTGAATCCAAGGATCATACTTTCTCCATCAAATTCGATATCGGTCAACATCGCTTGCGGGTAGAAAATTTCTTCTCCAAAGTAAGAGCCAAAAGGAGTTACTTCTGGATCGGTAGTCCAAGCATTCCAGTTTCCAGAATAATCCGTTGCGTCGTCTCCTACCACTGCTTGGCGGTCATAACTTAGATCCACCGTTAGTTCTAAAGTAAAAGTATTTCCAGTAGGATTGAAAGAATGGACATAGGCATTACTCCCATTTTCATCTACCGAACCCACCCAAAGTTTACCTCGGTGCCAAGCCAAGCCAAATGGGCGATGCCGACCAGCTCCAGTTGCGTCAGGAGCATTCCAAGAATTGACAATACTCGCATCTGCTACATTACCTGTACTAATATCAATTGCATAAATTTTTCTATCAAATAAGTTGACGAGATAAAGGGTTTGGTTGTCGTCTGAAATTTCGAGATCTCCAAAAGCTCTTTTTCCAGGACCGTCAAAACTAGCATTGCTTGTTCCAATGTCAAAGACTTCACCAGAAACAGGAGTAAAATCATGGGGGTCTGCACCCGTTGAATTAGCTGCACCTATGAGGGCATCAAATTGAATGATTCCAGTAATAGTAGCGGCAGTATCTATTTGGTAAATGGCATCAGGGCCATTAGGTCCATAATCAACATAGCGTTTGTGAAAAGCGCCCATGTACATTTTAGTATGTGTTCTTTGATAAGCCATTCCATAAACGGCACCAATATCATTATGTACTGCCAATTTTGTGGCAGCAAAATCAGCGGTTGGTGTTGTTCCGGTAAAGTGGTGTCCGTCTGCGCTATAGAGTAATTTTGCTAGAGCTGGTTCATTGGTATAAGTACCATTATATTCTAACTCTGCATAACAAGGAATGACGACAAAGGGATCGACATCACAATAATCCGTCGGATCTAAGAAGCCAATACTCGCATCACAAGTTCCAGCAGTTACTACTTGAATAGATGATTTTGAATCTGCTCCCAATGGACCTTCTTGCATTCCCAGAGGAAGAGTAAATTCTACGCGATATTTATTACCTACTGTTAAAGCAGAAAAAAGATAGGTTCCATTTCCGTCCGTTTGTATAGCGGCTCCAACTTGACCATTATCATCGTATAGAGAAACAGTTGCTCCGTAGAGGAAAGATTCTTCCGCATCTTTGATCCCGTTGGCATTATAATCTTGAAAAACAAGGCCACCAATTTCATTGGTATTGACACAATTGGGATCCCCTGGTCCAGGGACTAAGATGGAAGTATTTTCTGCAATAAAGAAATCCTTTATCCAAGTCAACCATCCTGCTTCGGCACGAGGGAGAAAAGGCAAAAAGACAATTAAGAAAAGTAAAATTGATCTTTTATAGCTATTGATCAAAGCATAGTTTCTTATGAATTGAAAAAACTTTTTGATAAAGATGGGCATATTTAAAATGTTTGGATTAAAAAAATACTTAAACATCTACTTCATTCGAATAAAGATCACATCAGCAAGTGTTCTTCAAAGTGTGATTTGAAAAACTGCCAAAAAGCTTTACTCGAAACAGGAATTAGCCTTTTGAGAAATGAAAGTTGAAAATGTTATTTGGAAAAATCGCCTGCAAAGATAAAAGAGGAGAATGGGGGTATTTTTTCATTTTAAGTCGAAATTGTGTGTTATTAATGGGCTGTAAAAAGTTGATTTTTTTAAATTACATGACATTGTAAATAAGTCTAATCAAGCTATTTTATTCGTGTAAGAACAGAATATGTACCAGAAACAATCAAGCAATTACGAGATATTCAAAAAAAGTGACGGGCTACTTTTTAACATCAAAAAGAAATAAAATATATAATACTTTTGATTAACAGATGAGTAAAATAAAGAGCTTTAAATAACAAAGTGTACAGGTAACAAAGTTACGGAGGGGCGCTAGGACTCTTTATTTTCAAAGAAGTGACAACTTAGCTAACACACATTAAACATTAGTTTAATAAAGAGCATTTGGAGAAGCAGTAATCCAACATTGAATTACTAAAAATGGATAGGAATTTTAGTTTTAATCGAGTGATTAAAGCTGATGTAGTAGATAGCTGGCAAAGGAATTTCTAGCAGTAAATATTTCTTTACCAAAGTCCAACCTTTTTCTTTCTCCATACAAAATAAAAGTGGTCAATTTCTTCGGTTAAACAGATTCGAGAAGGATGGATTAGACAAAAAAAGGAGTTCAAGAGAAACGACTAAAAGCAATTGATGCTTCTAAGAAGATTCCTTTTGAACTCCTAATTTAGGACCGCTTCGCGGGGCTATTGGTAAAACAAAAACTAGCCTAATCCCTTGAGGGATTCTTCGAGTAATTTGATCTTGGCTTGAGCATCCGCTAGTTTTTTACGCTCTTTATCGACTACCGCCGGAGGCGCATTATTCACAAATCGCTCATTGCTCAACTTCTTTTCTATACCTATCGCAAAGCCTTGTTGATGTTTGAGATCTTTCTCAATTTTCTCTTTCTCCGCAGCCACATCAATTTCAATATTGGCTTCTAAAAAGAATTTGTCGGTACCCGCTACGAAAGCAATGGTTCCTTCCACTTCATCGGTATCACTAAATTCCAATGCAGACAAGTAACCTCTTTTCAAAATAACTTCTTTCATCCCCGGCTTAGCCAATAATTCTGCGGCTCCTGCGCTTTTTAGGACATACAATTTCAGTGGCTCCTTTTGTTTCAAACCATTCTTTACTCTAGTGAAACGAATTTTGGAAATCACCTCAATCGCGGCATCCAATTGGCCAATAAGTGCCGTATCAAATGCCTGAGCTTTTGGATACTTACTGACTACACAATCATCGCCTTCTGCACGATCTCGCAATTGATGCCACATCTCTTCCGTCACGAAAGGCATAAACGGGTGCAATAAAGTCATCAGTCTTTCAAAGAAGCTAATCGCTTGCTCATAAGTCGCCCGATCAATCGGTTTTTGATATTCTGGCTTGATAAACTCCAAGTACTCCGAAAAGAAATCATTCCAAATAAAATTGTACATATCCATCAGCACCTCGGACAATCGGTAAGTTTTAAAACTTTCTTCTTGTTTAGCAATGGTCTGTTGCAATTTATTTTCCAACCACTCTCCTGCTAGTTTATTGATCGCCGCCGTCTCTGCATCCTTGGGAGCATCTACCACTTCGAGTCCTTTCAACATCCGCAGAGCATTCCAGATTTTATTACAAAAGTTTTGACCTTGCTCGCACAATTTACTTTCGTTGAGTACACTTTTCGTCTTGGAATCAATAGGGGCATCAAATACAATGTCATTCCCCGCCGCTGCACTCGACAGCATCCCAAAGCGAACACCATCTCCTCCATATCGCTCAATCAACTCCAAAGCTTCCGGAGAATTACCCAAAGATTTGCTCATCTTCCGGCGTTTTTCATCTCTTACCATACCGGTAAAAAATACATCGTGAAAAGGCATTACGCCTTTTTCTTTAGCTGCTGCTTCCCCCAGTAAATCACCAGACCATTCGTAGCCCGCCATAATCATTCTGGCTACCCAGAAAAACATGATGTCCCAACCCGTCACCAGTACATTGGTCGGATAATAATATTTCAGTTCTTCTGGACTATCAAAACCATCGAAAACAGAAATTGGCCAGAGCCAAGAGGAAAACCAAGTATCGACAACATCTTCATCTCTAGTTAGATCTGCCGCAGTCAAATTGGCATTGCCTGTTTTTTCTTTGGCTTGCGCCAATGCTTCTTCTTCACTCTTTGCTACAAAAATATCATCGCCCAAATACCAGGCAGGAATTTGCTGTCCCCACCAAAGTTGACGAGAGATACACCAATCGCGGATGTTGTCTTCATTGAGCCAATTGTGGTACATGTTCCACATGTGCTCTGGATAAAATT
>CAYQRA010000422.1:0-6237 GCA_964419315.1 uncultured Saprospiraceae bacterium
GGAAATTCATTGACATTTTCAATAGCCAATTGAAAGGGTTCTCCATTGAGCACAACGACTGTTTCAAATATCGCAGTGGCACTTCGATCAAATATCTGAACATTGACCTCTTCCTCTAGCCATTCTGTATCTTGAATAAATAGCCTATCCTTAACTGGATTTGGATAAACGAGGATGGAACCATTTTCTTCAAATTTGACCACCTCTACCGGAGAATATTCAAAGGAGCCATCTATATCTATCATTCGAAGTCTGTAATAATTCCAACCAAATGATGGCGAAAGGTCTTCCACAGTATATTGTGCCGGAGTGGCCACATCTCCTTTGCTATCGACAAAGTGTATCATTTCAAAATGGACGCCATCGGTCGAACGTTCTACGGCAAAAATATTTGCATTTACTTCAGATACGGTTTTCCATTCTAGGTAAACTCGATCCGTTCTGGGAATGGCTTTGAATCGTTTCAACTCCACTGGAAGCAAGCTACCAGAATCAAAACCTAGCGTTATTACTTCCACTCCAAACGGAGGCGGTTCGCTGGCAGCACTCGTTACAAATCCTCCCGATCCTACAACGCCTGAAGATTCTTGACCGTAATTTTTCCATTCCGTACCATCCCACCCCGTTACCATTAAATGATCCATTTCCTCTATTCCTACTTCAGCCGAGTCTTCCCAAGTAAGGGTAACATCTAGATCTCCGGTACTCGCATTTTTTTTGATCTCCCAATATCCACTCATTGTAGATACACTATCCACTCCTGCTTCTCGTACTTCTACCCCAAATGGCGGAGGTTCACTCGCATATACAAAAGTAACATCTGAAGAAGCATTCGTAATGGCCGAAATCGTGATCGGTGCATAAACCGAGCTTGTTCCAATTGGGATCGTTAGATTTTGTCCTCCAGTGGTTCCCATTTTCCTGATGGGGCCTTCAATGTAAGCGGCACTACTACCAGAAATCGTCGCATTATCCATTAGGATAATTTTAGCGGTCGAATCCGTTTTTATGTTACCGTTTTTTAGGATTAAAGAATCTTGGACAATGAAATCTTCGCTAAGGACCATGGCTTGAGAAGAAGTATTTTCTAAAATAATTTTTCCAAAAAATAAAGAATCCGTACCAGAACTCGGTAGTTTACTGGGTGGTATGGTCTGCGGGTTAGCCCCATTAAATTTAAGTGCTCCTTCCCCTTCCATGGTCAATTTTCCAAAACTGGTTTTGCGCACGATATTCCCTCCGAGTGCAACTTCTCCCGATTCGATAATATTAATAGAGACCTCCTCTTGGGCAGAAGCATCCATCACAATATCACCGCCTATGCTTATAGATCCATTTGCACCTTCTGCTTCAATTTTCACCTTAGCCCCTTGCGATTCTAGATAGAGGGTATCCTGAATATATATACTACTAGCTGCTCCTCGCGCTCTTATTTTTGCAAAATCATCATTAGAAGAGGTAGAACTGAAGATAAAAACATTAGCCAATATTTGAAGATTAGACTCGTCATGAAGCGTAATTCCAGCTTCATCGCCATTACCAGTTAAGACAATGCTTAGGCTATCTCGCAAAAAAGCTTGAGATTGATTGTACATTCCTAGATTAAAATCACGACCAGAACTATTTTTAAATCGGGTTTCTCCGGTCACATCTAAAATAGCATCATTCTTTATCGTAATTTCTTTTAGGCTTTCCGATCCACCGGAGCCTTTATATTCAAATTCAAACATTCCTTTGATATAAGTTTTGGAATTATCTTCTAGGGTAAAACTGAGAAAATGACTAGTCGAATTTCCCAGAACTCTTAAAAATTTACAATTTCCATTGATAACAAGGGTGGACCATTCTGAGGTTTCCAGGTATAAACTCCTATTACTATTCGTAGAAGTTGCTTCGACATCATTTAAAACCACTAAAGAATCTGTCCCTCTAATTGTAAGCCCTGCAATAAGAGCGGCATTATTAATTAAAGAAAGGCTTTTGATCGTTTTTTTGCTAGTCAGCTCTAAATAGACCGCATGTTTGATGATAACATCATCCATCTCTCCCGGAACCATCCCTCCACCAATATCCCAGGTAGAGGCGAGGTTAAAATTCCCTCCAGTAACCGAAGTAAAAGTAGCCGCAATTGAAATATTTGAAAATAGTAAACAGAGAAATAGTGTAGAAAAGAAATTGGTAAAAATCTTCATCGTAAGACTTGTTAGCTGAGTTATTGTTATTTTGTGACTTATGCGGGGGAGTAAAAAAAGGAGGGATGTGATTTTTGAGTTGCAAGAAAGATGCCAAGTTAGCGCCTGAGAATTTCGTAGAATCAGGTCTAAACGCCTTAGAAAACTGGAATGTTTCTCAAAATTGAATTACTTATAAAATCAAGCAAAAATTAGCCTGTCTGGAATAGAATTTGCAAAACATCCTATACGGACTCCAGCAATCCGACTACTTAAAAAACTCATGAGGCTAATTTATCTAATTCTAACACTTATCGTTTCGATACCATTCTCTTCTATGGCCTCAAGTCATAAAGTAGATAGTTTGATTGAGGTCTTAAAACATCTACAAGCAGAGGGCAGCAATAAAGAATTAGTTAAAATCCACTACAAATTAGGTCAACAACTATCCTCCAAATCCGAAGAAAAATACGATCAATCCATCTACCACTTTGACCTTTCGGCCAAGCTAGCGATAAGTCAAGAGGATTATTCTGCTGCGGTAACCGCTATTTTTGCATCTGGGGTGAGTCATCGAAGAGGCAATAATTTTCAAAAGTCCTTAGAAAAATTTTACCGCATTGTAGAATTTGAAGAAGGAATGATTGATGAGTTGAAGCGAGCAAATGCTTATTCCCAGATCTCCGCTATTTATCAGGCATTAGGAGATTACCAAAAAGCCTTCGAATATCAAATGCAGGGCTTACTTATTTTTGATGTCAAAGAAGATTCTTTAGGAGTGGCAAATAGTCACTATAATATAGGTACTATTTTCTTTTACCAAACGCATTATGAAAAAGCATTAGAATCCTACCAAAAAGCAACAGAAATCTGTTATGCCCTCAACAAGGAGTATAATATTTATTCCTGTCTAGCTGCTTTGGGGGCAGTCTATGCCAAACTGGGACATCACGAGGAAAGCTTGGATCATAATAATCGCTCCTTGGAGCTGGCCAAAAAGCTAAATTATAGAACAGGTATCGCTTATGCCAAGGGTAATATCGGAAGCAATTTTGTTACCCAAAAGGAATTCGCAAAAGCGGAAGCATTTTACCAAGAAGCCATCCAACTCAAAACAGAACTTGGCGATACTTATAGTGCCATTGGAAATAAAATCGAAATCGCTCAATTATACCTAGAATGGAAAAAAGCCATAAAGGCGAAACGCTATTTAGAAGAAGCGCTAAAATCTGCCAATGATTTGGACTCCCGCAGTCGTCGCTCTGATATTTACAAACACCTCTCGCTCGTACACGACCAATTGAACCAACCCTTGGTGGCCTATGACTATAATAAGAAGTATGTGGCCATGAAAGATTCCCTATTGAATGAAAAAACAGTAGAAGAAATGGGGCAATCCAAAAGGAGATATGAAGTTCAAAAGTCAGAACATGAAATTCAGATACTAAAGAAGGAAAATGAGTTGCTAGGAAAAAACGAAGAAATCCGTCAGCAACAAATCTACCTATTTATGGTAACGATCTTTGCGGTTTTTATGTTTTTGCTTTGGAATTGGAATAAGCTAAAATATCAAAACAAGGTCAATAAATTATTGGAGGAAAAAAATCTACTTTTAAAATCCAAAAACGAAGAAATCCATATTAAGAATAAGCAATTAGAAGAATCCAATAAAAGCTTGGAACAGTTTGCTTATGTGGCTTCCCATGATTTGAAAGAGCCGCTACGGATGATCAATTCCTATACCAAGCTTTTAAAACGCAGGTACAGTGCTTCCTTTGATGAAGTGGGCAATGAGTTTATGCACTACATCGTTGATGCGGTTGGGAGAATGGAAAATTTACTAAATGATTTATTAGATTTTTCAAGAGCAGGCAGTAAAGCACCTCCTACAGCATTTATTTCAGTGAGTGATGTCATGGTCATCGTTGCCTCTAATTTGCGGCATCGCCTAGAATCCGTAAATGCAACCCTAATCGTTAGAAATGAAAATCTCCCCTTAGCAAAAGTACATAGGACTCAACTTTTACAACTGCTGCAAAATCTCGTTAGCAATGGCGTAAAATTCAAAGGAGAAAGAGATCCAATCGTAGAGATAGATGCCCTACCTTTAAAAGATGGATATGTTATATCGGTAAAAGATAATGGCATCGGAATATCCAATGAAAATCTAGAAAAAGTTTTTGAGATGTTTCGCCGATTGCATACCCGCGAGGAATACGAAGGAACCGGCATTGGCTTGGCGACTTGCAAAAGGATTGTTTCAAGCTGGGGAGGCGACATTTGGGTAGAATCCAAAGAAGGCCAAGGAAGTACCTTTTACTTTTCATTCCCAAACTCTGCCATTCAATCCCCTAGTCAACTAGAACTGGAAGCCAACCCCAGAAGGTAAACACCTAAAAAAAAACAATCCCCACCCCACCCAAAATCCCCACCCCACCTACCACGTCCCACCTACTACTTAAACACCTAATACCTACTACTTACTACTTAAACACTTACTACTTAAACACCTACCACCTAAAAAAACCAATCCCAACCCCACCTACCACGTCCCACCTACTACTTAAATACTTAAACACCTACTACTTACTACCTACTACCTACTACCTAAACACCTACCACCTAAATACCTAATACTCCCCCCTCAAAACAATCGGATAAATACTATCTTTACAAAACAAGCTTTCTTTTTTTCAACCCCATCGCCTGACCAGCAAAGCCAAGTTCCATGGAAGTAGGATTTATTTTTATTATTGTTCTCCTCATCAGTTTCGTCACCTCCCTCCCACTCGGACTCATCACGCTCAATGTAGTTCAAAAAACCATTCAGGATGGTAAAAGATCAGGGATCGTTTTAGCTTTGGGAGCAACCATCATCGAATTCATTTATACTTATATCGCCCTATTGAGTTTAGACCTCTTTGATAAAAATGCGGAATGGACTTCAGGGATTGAGCTTATCGCTACCCTTACTTTTTTTGCGATGGGTTTTTATTTTTTATGGAAAAAACCTGCAAAAAAACCCGCTTTGGATACCGAATACAATTATCTAGATTTCCTACAAGGCATTTTGATCGGTGCGATGAATGTACTGATTATTCCTTTTTGGATCATCGTCGCAATTTGGTTGATGGGCCAAGGAATGGCACTGGAAGGGCATTGGCATTTTATTTCCTTTTCGCTAGGATCAGCGATTGGAGCTTTCCTTGCTTTCTGGGGCTATGTCTATGTAAGTGAAAGGATTGTGGAAAAAATCGATCGCATTGCAAGATATACGGATAAAGTGATTGGCGTTTTATTTTTGGGCTTAGGTTTTTTGCAGTTGGGACAACTGCTTTGGAAAATGAATGCCGGGTAATTTCTTGGCAAGCAAATGTTCTGTGGACATTTGGACAGCAGGAATCTGCCTTTCTCGGCAGGCAAGCCGCTAGCAAGAAGGAAAGCTTAAAACCTAGGATTCAAATAAACCATTCCTTCTCCAACAATTTGCAATAAAAAAGGAAGCTTCTTTCGAAACTTCCTTTTTTAAGCGACTGAGGCCAAACCCAAAATCTAGGGTAGAGTTCTAATCTCTAAGTTTCCTATTTTTCATTCAGACTCATTTTTATTTTCTTTTCTAGATCGGTAACGGTGTCTTTAAAAATCATATCCGTATCCAATAAATCTTGTACTGCTTTACAAGAATAAATCACTGTAGAGTGATCGCGGCCACCAAAATTCTCACCAATCGCTTTGAGCGACTTATTCGTCAAATTCTTAGCAAGATACATCGACAACTGTCGAGCAATCACAATTCCACGCTTACGCGTTTGGCCTTTCAGTTTATCTACTGGTACATCAAAATGATCTGCAACCAGCTTTTGAATAAAAGGAACAGTGATTTCTTTAGACATCTGGGTCACGAAGTTTTTGATCACTTCTTTGGTTAGTCCAATGTCTATCTCTCGGCGATTCAAGGTCGATTGAGCAACAATGCTAATCAATACCCCTTCCAATTCGCGGATATTATTTTTGATATTATAGCAGATAAACTCACAAACATCGTAGGGCAATTCCAATCCCTCCT
>CAYQRA010000423.1:0-6236 GCA_964419315.1 uncultured Saprospiraceae bacterium
GCAATAATAATTATACCGAAAGAGCAGAAGAATTTGGGCTAAAAATTGGTGCTCAATCTTGGACTGCTGAATTTCAAGACATTGACAATGATGGTGATTTCGATTGTTTTATTACCAATCATGACTCGAGAAGTCAAATGCTTAGAAATGATGGTACAGGCCATTTTAAAGATATTTCATTGAGCGCCGGAATGGAAATTTTAGATCTTCCTTTAGAGGGCTTAATGCGAGATTTTGACAATGATGGCTTTGTAGATATAATCGTAGCCGGATCAACTTTTTATTATTACAAAAACAATGGAGACAATACCTTCTCTAAAGTTAATGAAGAACTCTTTGGTGATTTAGAAATGCATTCTTATGGAATCGGTGACCTCAATCACGATGGTTTTCTAGATGTTTATGGGACTTATGCCAACGGATTTACCGAGCCTTCTAATAAAGATGATTTATTATGGATCAATGATGGCAATGATAATAATTACCTTGCGGTCAATCTTCAAGGATCTGAGAGCAATATCAATGGAGTAGGAGCGAGAGTAGAAATTTATGGTGACTGGGGTATACAAGTAAGAGAAGTACGAGCGGGCGAAAGTTATGGGATACACAATACTTTTTCTCAGCATTTTGGTCTAGGAACAGCCACTACCATAGATTCAGTGATTGTAAAATGGCCCTCCGGTAATATTGACAAAATAGAAGACATTCCTGCGAATCAATTTCTCACCATGCAAGAAGGTGGCTGTACTTCTCCCAATAGTAATTTGACCTTGGATGGGGAAACGACTTTTTGTACTGGAGATAGTCTGGTTATTTCTGCTCCAGAAGGCTATGCTTATTTTTGGTCTACTGGTGCGTCGACTTCTTCTATTACGGTTTATGATTCAGGAAATTACAACGTGACCGTCAGCGATGCAAATGGTTGTGAAGGCATCTCTCAAACCATTATTGTGACCCTTGATCCCATACAAATTCCTGAGATAACATTGGAAGGAGAACCGGAGTTTTGCCCGGGCACTTTTGTACTACTTTCTAGTACTTCCGGTAATAGTTATACTTGGTCTTCGGGAGAAAATACTCAAGAGATTCAAGTCTATGACCCTGGTGTATATAAAGTGACCGTTCAAGGACTTTGTGGAGCGTTTGAATCAGAAGAAATTACCTTAGGTTTATTAGAGGTGCCCGTACCGACCACCGAAAATGATACGGTAGTGGATTCGGGAGTAGGAATATTAAAAGCTACTGGGGAGGATCTAAAATGGTTTGCTTCCGAAACAGATAATGTTGTTCTTTGGGAAGGTCCAGAATATACCACACCAGAGCTTTTTGAAACCACCACCTATTGGGTAGAGGATGATGTGATCTTTTTTGGAGATCCGATCTTTGGTGCCAATAAAGAGGCAGGGCAGAATGGTAGTTATTCTGATATTGACTTTAAAGGTTTGACGGTTGCATTTGAAGAGCCAGTGTGGGTTAGATCAATGAAGGTTTATGCGGAGACCGCTGGGGTGAGAGATGTTCGTTTTTATGATGCGGATAATGCAGATAATCTGGGAACTTTAGAAATTGATATACCTGTTGGAGAAAGTCGGATTATAATAAATAAAGAATTTCCAAAGAGTGATCAAATCTTCGTTTTTATCAATGAAGGAGCGGGACTCTATTATGACGAAGATGAGAATGAAATTGATTTCCCTTATGCTATAGGAGACTTCGGAGAGGTCTTAGCATCTTCCGATGGAAATTATTATTATTTCTATGATTGGGAAGTGGAAGCGGTTAATAAATATTCTTGTATTAGCGAAAGAGCTCCCGTTTCACTTGTAGTGAAATCCACTACTGCTGCGGAAGATATTTTGGGAAGTAAAAGCGTTTCTATTTTTCCAAACCCTAGCAGTGATCAAGTTGCCATCCGTACAGATTTATCCGAAATCGCACAGCTCCAAATCGTAGATTTACAAGGAAGGGTTTTACTTCAAGATCAGTTGCTCCCCGAAGAGACTAAGGAAGTGGAAATGGGAGCCTGGGCCAAGGGCCTTTATTTTGTGAAAATTACAGAAGGGACGAAAGTTTATTTTGGCAAAATAGTCCTACAGAATTAAGAGCAATTCAAGTAGACGCAAAGTATTTGGCATCGGGAAAGATATTTTGAAAGCGCCGAAAAGGGGTGTAAATCTAAAAAGAGACCATCAAAATTGATTTAGTGGCTTTATAATGGATGAACTAAGTCCGCGATTATAAACGAATCGCTTGAAAGGTTTTCCATCCCATTTTTGTATACACTTTTATCAAGTAAAGACCTTCTTGCTCCGGCAATTGAAAGGTCTTCTCTTGAGTGGATTTCATCCACTGTCCCCAAGCATTATATATTTCTACCACTTCTATTTCTTGAGAGCTTGGAGATTGTAAATTCAACCATCCATCCATCGTCGGATTTGGCATAAGCACTAAGTCCATCGCTGCTGGAATATCTTTGGTAGAGACGTTCTTGACATAAATGTCTTGGAGGTTTTGCGAAGCAATCACTACCGCCGAACGATCCGCCTCTTCATACATAGTTTTGAATTTATCAATCTCTGGGGTACTCACCCCAAACATTTCGGCCATCCATTTTGGAGGCAAGGATTGATACAATACTCGCGCAGATACTTGGAGGTTTCCCCCGGCGTATCCATTCAAAGGAATATGGTAATGTACCAGATCTTTTCCACTTCCCTCCACCGAGTTTTCTATATTAAAGTCAGGGTCACTCAAGGCCATTCCAGCAATCTGCGTGGTGTCGTATACGGCATGGCTGGTACTAAATCCAAGGGGGGGCAAACGATTGTCTTTTAAAACCTGAAAACCTCTTTCCAAGACCGTTGAAAATTGTCCATTGACATCCCCATTGACCAATTGATAAATCTGTACTTGCTCTTCTTGATTGATGGTTTGATAATGAGGTTCGTAATGGGGATCTTGTCCTTTAACTTCATAATTATTATCCAAAACACCGGATTGGAAAAGGGTATCACCGCTTTCGGTCAAGACCACGAATTCAATAAACGCCCGACGACTCGGATAACCGGAGGGAAATTTATGGCCCGCTTTATTGGTCAATGCTACCGCAAAGTAAACACTATCCATATCCAGCCCCGTCAAGGATAAATCCAAATCCAAGGTTTTTTCTTGTAACATCTTAAAGGTATAGCTCAAGGTCGAATCGAAATTGGCGGTGCTTGCAGGAATGTCTAATGCTCCTCGGTTTTCTTTCATCAACTTCAGCATCATGGTATTGGCTCCAGCCATTTCATGCAAACCAAAAGGGGTTTTGGCAGAGATAGAACCATAGCCATCTGCGATGACGACCTTCTGGTCGAGGCGAGGAAGATGACATTCTTGGCAACTGATTTCATTGGTATTATAAACCGAGTTTAACCACTCATGATAAGTAGCCTGTTCCACAAAGGTGGTCCCCGTCGGATTGCCTTCTAAGTCCAATGATTCGACAATCAAAGTATGACAACTGGCACAAAGCCCTGCATCATTGATGTGCTCACTCCAAACCGGTTTGAAGCCCACAAAGATTTCCATGGGTTGTTCAAAAGGAAAAAGATAAGGGCCGTAGATGACTCGACTGGTATCCCAATTGATATCGCCAGAATTAAGTTGGCCTAATTCTTCTTCGCTTTGATGGTGACAAGCTCCGCAGGAAACGCCATCAATGCCAAAGGGATCTTGCAGCATATCGCTGATGAGGTAGTGTTCAGCGCCGCGCAATCTGGCGCGGTGATTACCAAGCGGAGCATGGCAGGAGGTACAGGAAGTTTCGATATTGGCAGCATGGCCTGGGTTGACCAAAATTTCATGGCTGACTTTGGCTCTCCAAAAGGGATCGCGGGCAGAATTGGCCATCATGCTTGCTTTCCAGTCGTCAATGACGTTGATGTCGTTGCCAAAAGTATCGACTTGAGCATAGGCTTGGCTATCGCGAGAATGACAGTTTTCGCAAAGATCAGAAGTCGCAAAAAACTCAGCGGTATCAATCATGGATAGGGCACCTTGATGATACATCATTTGCAATTCCTCGGTATTGTGAAAGGCGGTCAATTGATTGTTGACCGGCAAGGAACTCAAAAGGAGAACTACCGGAATAAAAAACAAAGCGAATAGGATAGATTTTACACTCAGCGACATACCAAATTTTTTTTGAACAGGCTCTGCTAAATTGATAAACACAAAATCTTTCTTTTTTCCTGTTTTTTCAAGTTTTATTGTACTTAATGGCTTTTAGCTGGCAAAGTAATTTGTGGCTACAAAAAATCCCCAAGCACTCGAAAGTACTTGGGGATTTTAAATTACCTTGGTTTTAAGGATTTAATCCAGAAGTAAAACCTTCTGAATCCAACTTTTTTCTTCGCCGATTAGACGGATCAAGTACAGACCGCTATTGGCTTGAAGGGTAGGAATGGCCAATTTTTCTTCTTGATTTTGTCGTTCCCATTTTTGGGAATAAGTGATTTGCCCTTGTACATTGATCAACTCGACTTGTAGATGATTTTCCGCATCTGCGAGGCTGATCCAAAATTGTTCTCCCAATGGAATAGGGTTGGGGTGTACCGCTAAATTAGATTTTTCGGGAGAAAGTGTTGTAAAACCAACTCCTAAAGTATCTTGGATATCAATGTCAAAAGCATCTGCTTGCGCAAAAAAGGTCATCAGGTTTCCAGCTTTATCATTGGCATCCTCTAGGAGGATATCAACGTCTGGCATAGTTTGCAAAACATTATTGACATCATAGCGAAATTCATAATTTTTGGCATCCAGCCAAGTACTATTGGTCGCATTGGGAACCAAGACCGCAGCGAGTGGATCTTCCACTGGAAAATTGATGCTAGGATTAATTTGGTCATCCATGTCCTCATCGAAAGTAACCGTAATCCCAAATCCATTTTCTCCAATTTCGTCCTTATTGATCTCAAAGACAGAAGTCGTGATATTCGTCACGGATGGGTTTTCAGTATCAATGGAAAAGGTTCCAACGACAAGACTATCTGCGGAAAGATTGCCAGAAATATCAAGGGCAGCTTCCACTAAAATATCAATGTCTAAGAGGGTCTCATTGGCATCTGCCAAATCGTAGTAGGCATTATAAGTAAATTGGTCTGACCAAGTACTAGAATCTGGATTAAAAGTCAAACTTTGAGAAACGTCTGGCGCTGGAAATGAGAGTATGGGTTCCACAAGCGTATCCATCATTTTATCATAGGCAATCAATAGGTGGACTGCGGCTAATCCAACATCTGGATCACCTAATAAATTGCTTTGTGGGCCAGCCATCAAGAGGGCCGCATTTTTAGTATCAATGCTAAAAACATCTGCCTGAACAAAAGAAACTTGGTGATTGTCAATCGCAGTTCTCGCTTCTTGCACTTGGACATCAATGTCCATTAAAATTTCTCCCAAATCTTTCACCTCAAACCGAGCTAAATAAACACTATCATTCAACCAAGCGGAACTAAGTCCTTCTAAATTATCGGCCGGATCTTCTACGGGGAAGGTGACCAGAGGATAAACATTTAGGTTCATTTCTTGATCGAAAGTGATGCTTAGTTCTAAAGTCCCAGTGTTAGCGCTTTGATCATTTAATAGCAATTCATTGGAGACAAGAAGCTTAACTTCAGCATCTTTGGTGTTGACATTAAACAACAGAGGAGCCACCAAAGTATCCATTTCATTGCCTTGATCATTTCTGGCACCAGTTACATTGGTGGTGATGTTATAAAGTTCGTCCGAAGAATCTGTTACATCATAAACTGCTAGGAAAGTATAATCATTCAACCAATTACTACTATCGGCATTGGCGTTCAAAGTATTGGGTACAGGATTTTCACCAGTAAAATAAATCTTTGGTGCAAAGGTTGTATCCATTCTTTCTTCAAATAAAAGTTCCATAGAAAATTGTGCAATTCCTTCGTGAATATCGGAGATGGTATTTAGGGAAGGACTGATGGTGACCAACTCTGGAATACCCGCCGTGTCAAAATAAGTTTCTGCTTTAGTAAAAGCTTCTACTCCAACTTCGATTCCCTTTAAGCGTCCAGGAATATCATCAGCAGGAGGATGGATGCCACCCCAGATTCTGGACAAACCAGATTGGTCTGAAGCATCTCGATAGGTTGCCCATTGTAAGGTAACATTAACACTTGGACCTTTTTCAAATACTAAAAAACTGTCTTTGGGTGCAGCAAATTCGC
>CAYQRA010000424.1:0-6233 GCA_964419315.1 uncultured Saprospiraceae bacterium
TTTGGAAATTGGCTCATTGAGGAATAATTGTGGCTTCACGCAAATAATAATCATAAACAAAATTGAATCGAGAATTGGTACTGCGAATCGAATAATCTAATTCGATTTGAAATCGTCCTTCTAAAGCTTCCTCGGTAATGATTTCTATCTTAGTCAAATCTATTCGGGGCTCAAAATAGAGGATGGCTTTAGTGATTAGATCTTTGATATAAGTCTTAAGACTTTCTTCTACGGGTTCGAAAACCATGTCTTCTAGGTTGATTCCAAAAAAGGGTCGCATCACTCTTTCTCCAGGTCGAGTAGACAATAATATGCGCAGGCTTTCTGCGATGTCTTCTTCCAAAGAAACCATCCGAACGGTACTCTGATTACTTTTGACAAACTCAACGGGGAATCCCCATCCAGTTCCTAAAAAAGATTTTCTTACATTCATTTTTTCACATTTTTTAATTTGTGGTATGCGGTTTAGGTTTTGCGGTATGCGGGGACGAAATGTCGCGTAAACCAAATCGCAATTTTTCGTCCCCGCATACCACAAACCGATTACACTAGCCCCCAATGAACACCGTCTTCGCACCCATAGAAATAGACCCTCCGTGAGCAGTGGGATCGCCTTGGCGAGCAGCAGGTTTTTTACCAATAAATACCGTCTTCGATCCCATCGAAATAACATCCGGCGGCCCCACACAGGTACACTGTGTACCTTGGACGGCAGCTGGCGCACCTTCGATCAAAACCGTAGTGACTCCGCCAGCAGCGGATACCGGACCTCCAGTGTGAGGGCTACCATCAGGGTTGGCCATTGGGCAAGTGTGCATGTCTCCTACTCGTGCTGCAAGGGGCATAATTTTAGGTTTAAACGTTGCTTAAAATATTCAGGTCAGATTAAGATTCTATCAATTAATTCTTACGGTCTTGCCATCAATGACAACTTCTGAGGTGGCAGTCAATTCAGAAGCTTTGCCATCTGCGCTAAATTTGGCTTTGGCTTTATTGCTGATATTGGCACCTTCGATATTAATGTCATTTTTTGCGCTAAGCGTCAAATCTTTTGCTGATTCAATGACGATTCCATTCTCCGTCAATTCAATTTTATTTTTATGTTCATCCAAGACTTGGAGGTATCCGGCATCTTCATCGAGGGTGATTTTTTTTCCGGCAGGAGTTTCTATGGTCAAGCTTTTTTTGTCATCGTTGAAAATGACTTTCATATTGCTGCGGGTCACCCAACCTTTTTCATGGTTGTCATTCGAGGCTGTTAGTGGCGCAGGATTTTTGCTGCTGTGGAGCTTTCCTAGAATCACCGCTTCTCGCGGATCGTCATTTAAAAATCCAACGACGACTTCATCATTTTTCTCTGGTAAAAAGAAAGCGCCTCGATTATTTCCTGCATCCATCGCTGCCAATCTTGCCCAAATCCCTTCTTCCCCAGAATTCATTAAAGGAAACTGAACACGTACTCGATTTTTATTATCTCCGTCTTCCAAATCGGTAACAACTCCAATTTGCAGACCATTCATAGCGGGCAATAAACTAGCCGCAGGAACATCCTTTACATCTTGAAAAGTCTCTGCAAACCATTCTTGTTTTAATCCAAATTGTGCATTGATAAACCAAGCACCATTGGAAATATCATGTACCATTCCCGTGACGATCACTGGCTCTTCATGTCTTTTTCCTGCACCGACCATTTGGATAGATTCTCCTGGCACCAAGTCGGCGAAGCCTTCAAATTTGACACTGCCTCTTAATTTGGCTAAGCGACTTTTGGTATATTTAGCAGCCGCCCATTTCTGGAGTTCTGTTTCTTCAATTTCTCCGGTATGTTGCAGTTGCCAATGTTCCAAACCAATCACCTTTTTAAAATCTGTATTGGGGTCTTCCCCCAATCCCAACAAATCTGTAACCGTTCCAGCGACTGCTCCGGCAACTGCTCCAGCGACGGCATCTAGTCCGCCGACGGCAGCACCGACGGCTGCACCTAAAACGCCACTAGCGAGGGTGCTTGCTCCATTTTCATCGGCTTCCGCTTCTAGTATTTTTTGCTCGCTAGAATCCCAAGTCGTGGCTTTCACTTTGGGAAACTGATCTCTAGCGTCCATCTCTGCTTGAAATTCATAGATAGAAGAACCGAAGTTAAAAACTGCTTTTGGGGCTTGTGTAAAATCAGGCACCTTGGTGGTCAGTTGACCGTGATCGACAATGACCAATTGTCCATTGGCTTCTGCCCTGATGTTTATAAAATCCCAATCGGTGGCATAATATTGAACCAATCTTTTGTGAGTCACCTCGGTGGCTTCCAAACTATAGGGCAAGTCATAAGCCGGTTCGTCCAAAATTTCCTCGATCATTTCCGAATCTTTTTTTCCGAAGAAATATCTATTCTTCCGCCCCACCGTAGTTTTCACAAAAACATCTTTACATTCTAATTGCAAAGTAAAAGCCGCAGTGTTGGTACATTTTATGGCATGCTTGATAATGATTCCTGAAAAGATGGGATCTTCATCAGAATGGTATCCAACTTCGATTTCAATTTTGTTTCCGGGGGTAAAAATATTGGTATCACTTGCCGCAAATTCTTGGGTACTGACATCGCCATCAATTAGATTGATGATGGCATAGGGAATTTTGTAAACACTTTTGACCACTCGGATACTCGTCACTTCAAAATTGCTGGGAATCTCTTCGTTATTCACCTTTATGGTAAAAGTGACCAAGTGCGAATTTTCGGGCACTAGGGAGGTTAATTGATTGAGATTTAGGTCGAGCATATTTTCTTTGATCCTTTTGTGGTTAAAATTATACGTTGAGTGTCCCGCAGATTTCGCAGATTCATTTCGTGAACCTCCAAAGTCGGTTTCGTAGAAATGACGTTCGATTGTAGATGATCTGCGACAGCACCGAGAACAAGAGCACTCACTTATTTACCGGTGGAAAATCGAGGGTGTCCCCGGACTTTAATTTCCTAAAATTGGTCAGTCCATTGGCTTTGGCAACTTCGAGGTAAAAGTGGGGCTTGTCATAAATGCTATTGCACATCAAGGGCAGGGTATCTCCTGCTTTCACTAGTCTTCGATGGGATAAATCTGGAGAATGCAGTGCATTAATCAGCGATCCAATAATCTTTTTGGTATGCCCCAGAAAGGTAGCTTTTACTACTGCTCTTAAGGGAATACCATTATCTCGAAGGAGGGTGTATTTGACTTCCATTGATTCGAGGACACAAATTTTGATCATGGTTCCCCAAACCAAAAGCAAGGTATTGGGTTTGTGTTCTTCTCCATTAAATCCAACCGTCGTTTTCAACCATTCGATGTCTGCGATGACTTCTCTTTTTTCGCCAGAAGCACCGGTACCATCAATGGTAAATTCGAAACTAAAAGAAGGTTCTTCTTTTCTACAAAACCTTTGCTCCGCAGACGGGGCTCCCAAACCTGCCCGATTGTCATAGTGAACTTTTTCACTGACACTATAATTTTCGGGATTGAACATCACCACATAAGGCAGACCATAAGGAACTGGAATTGGGCCCAATTCCTTGATCGGAATAATGGTCAGTTTGCCGGGAGTGGGAACGACATTTAAGAGACTTGATAGATTGCCCGTTGCATTAATTAGATCAGATATCATTTTATCTTTCGTTTTTGCGGTTTAAAACATCCAGTACTTGCTCCGTTGCCTGAGTAGTCGTTGCAGCCCGATTATTATTGGCATTGGTTTCAAGGGGTTCCTTGCCGCAAGGGTTTTGATTTCCGACGGAAGCCCTCAAAAACAACTCATGTATTTCCAGTCCCATAACTTGTGATTTTAAAATATTGATAAGTAAGTTCCAGTGTTTCTACCACCAGTTGGCTTTCCTGTGCATTGAGATTAGAGATCGACCATTTTTTGGGGTAAGCGTTATACAATTGATAAGCTTGCAAAGGTTGATGTTCTTCATTGAGTAAGGTGATGATAACCGAAGTCGTTTGAATGTCTAAATTTTCAATCGCATTCGTCATCCATTTGACTAGGTCAGACCCAACCAACAAACCTCTTTTGAGCACTACATCTTGATAAGACGCTCTGGTGGGCAACTTATGCGTAAAGCGGTTTTCACCGCCTTCTTTGAGTTGCTCTACTTCCAGTTCAGCAGTAAGGCCAGATACTTCTTGAAAAAGAACATCCTTATCGGCCAAACCACCAACATCTAGAAACTCAACTTTAAAGTGAAAGCCAACGGGTGGATAATACTCTGCCATTATTAATTATTTTCGATCACTAAACCTTCGTGCACCAATTCGATGCTTTCAATTGCCACTTCATTGCCATCGGCTTTCAAATCTGTTGGCTGTACTTTGGTCGGCCAAGCATTTTTGACCGTCCAGACGATAACGGGGTCGTGATTTTCGTTGAGCAATTTGATGGTTAAATTTCTTCGATAGACCGAACCCGTGTCATTCCCTTCTTGGAATAATTTGGTTTCTTTCCACCAATCAAAAAATTCGTTATCGGATTGGAAGGTTCCCCGTTTCATCGTGATATTGCTGTATTTGGTGAGACCGGGTTGTTTGGTTTTATTGTATTCCTTACTGGCTCCTTGTCGATATTCGATCACTTCCGTTTCTACATCTAATCCTGAAATTTCAGTGAAGCCTATTTGTGTGCCACCCCAATCAACACTGAAGTGAAACTTGGGTAGAGGATAATCTGCCATGATTTTTTTTATTAATGATTATAAAATAATGCGTTGTCGATTTTCCCAAAAGGAAGTTCGTTTCGCATAAATATTTTTTGAATAAATTTTAGAATAAGTTCATTGTCTATCCTTCAGGAAGCTTGTGCATAAATCGAAGGATAATAAATTCGGCAGGTCTTACGACCGCCATTCCGATTTCGACAATCAATCGTCCTTCCAAAATGTCTTGCGCAGTCATCGTCTGTCCTAAACCAATATTTACAAAGAAGGCATCTTCTGGGGTAGTGCCTTGTAAAGCACCTTGTCGCCATTGTAGGGTGAGGAAATTATCGATCATTCCTTTGATGGTTGCCCAAGTATTGGCATCATTGGGTTCGAATACAAAACGGTAGGTTGCTTTTTGGATAGACTCTTCCACGAAATTGAAGAATCGACGGACAGAGATATAACGCCATTCATTATCATTACCATCCAAAGTACGAGCCCCCCAGATCAGTGTACCGCGGCCAGTCAGGGTGCGGATAGCATTGATGGATTTTCCTCCAGCGGGGTGGACGTTCATGCCATCTTGTAAGGCATTATTGATCTTGACACTTGGTTTTACAATTAAACCAATAGCGACATTAGCAGGTGCTTTCCACACCCCAATATTTCGATCTACTTTGGCATAAATTCCAGCTACTGCTGGACTTGGTGGCATCGTCAAGGGATAAGTACTCAAGGCACTTTTGATGCGTTGGAAATCCAGATTATAGGTACTTTCTATTTCAGAAAGTTTTTTGCCTCCTAAAATTCCTTCTCCCTCTCCTTCTAAGGTAGTTTTTACTCCCTTGTCATCAACTTCTACGTGAGTGATCGTAATTTCATCTTCAAAGCTGAAGTAATTATAATCAATCGTCGTTTGAATATTGGGATAATAAGCGGCTCCATAGCGGCCATTGTCACCAATATTTCGTTCGTCTTGAAAATTTTTGATATCATCATTGACTCCTTCGGTCTTGGTAGCAGCTTGTAAGACATCAATGATGACAAAGCGATCCTTGAGTTCGGCTGCTTGATCCAATGCTGTTTTTACCACATCATCATAATCTGATTTCTTTGATCCATAACTAAACAGCTCAGGAAGGACGATCAAAGTAGGTTCGTCAATATTTTTCAATTCTTCCAATCCCTTTTTCAAAGCATCCGCAGCTACCGTTTGGCCGCCTCCTGAGTAGGGACCTACCGAAATAATATAGCAAGGCCCTCCCCCATTTTCGAAATACATTTTTAGGGAATAATACATGATGTGGAAAGAGCGTTTGGTCTCATCAAATTTGGCCTCAATAGTTCTTGCCACTAATTCTTTTTTTCCACCTTCTATAACTGCATCGGCACCATCTCGTTCTTTGATCACCGTATCCATAATTTCGACAGATAGGCCATCATTTTCTGGTTGGGCCAAACCAAAATTATCTACATATTCTTGGAGTGAAAAAACTTTCGTTGGGATCAGATGCAATTTGGCATTATCGGCCGCCACATTGGTATATCCAATAAAAGCAGGAATAGCTGT